>JAQVHJ010000392.1 GCA_028696285.1 bacterium | reverse complement strand
AGAATTAATATTCTCAACAATGATTTACTAAATCTGGAGAAGTCACCCGGAGACACTGAGTCTTTGGATGAGATTTTGCGAGAGGTGCATGGATTAAAGGGTGCAGCTAGGATGGTGGGACTTGTAAAGGTTGTTGAGCTTACCCATGAATTTGAAACATTATATAGTTTAGTTCGCGAAGGTTCGATTAAGTTAACAAGGGATATTGTTAATCTTGGTTTTGATGTATTTGATTCAATAAACGATATAGTAGATTCTGAAATGCAGGAACAGGATTTAAAAACAGATCCTGATTCAATTCTTCAAAAGATAGCGGAATTATTAAAAGGGAAAGAGATTCCCCATGCCCGGAAGCAGGAGAAACCTGTTCAGAAGAAGACAGAGGTTTCAGAGAAGGAAGAAAAGCAAGAAGCAGTTAAGCCGAAGAAGAAAAAATCATCTAAGAAAGAAAAAGAAGTTATTAAAGAGCCGGAAGAAGATCTTCAACCGGAATCTAAAAAGACACCGGCAGATACCAAGAAGGCTTCTGAACCCGAAAAAATAATTAAGACGCCTGTAGCGGCGGCACCTTTAAAAAAGGAAATTGAACAGAGTTCGGTATCTGAACCTAAGTCTGAAGATAAAAAATCGTCAGATACGAAGAAGCTACAGCAGGAATCAATAAGAGTAAATATCCGGAAGATAGATGATTTAATAAATATCATGGGTGAGGTTGTTGTCAATCAGATGTTATCTGAGACCCGCCGGACTGATATAAAAAATATTCAACTATTAGCAGAAGGGATTTTTTCCGGATATAAATTTTTGATAGATGAGTATTCAAGCTCTATTAATTCACCTGTAAAGCAGCAGATTTTTGAGAACATCAAAAAGCTGACGGGAATAGCCGGGGGATTATATAAAGAGTATAATGAAAACACTTCCAAGATGGCCTTGATAACGAGTGAGCTTCAGGAAGGTATTTTAAAGATCCGAATGCTTCCCGCCTCCACATTATTTGATACGTTCCCCCGAACAGTCCGGGACATAGGGATTTCACAGGGAAAGGAGACGGAGTTTATAATAAGAGGTGCAGATACAGAAGTTGACACTAACATGCTTGAGGAGCTGAAGGATCCGCTTATCCACCTTTTACGAAACGCGATAGACCATGGAATTGAGACTTCGGAGGAGCGGGAAGAACTTGGCAAGCCCCGGACCGGGACGATAATTTTAGAAATATTCCGAAAGGGCGACAGCATTTTTATTTCTATTAAAGATGACGGCCGAGGGATTGATCCTGAGAAGCTGAAAGAGGCAGCGTTAAAGAAGGGGATCATATATCCGGAAGAGGCTAAGGAGATGACGACAGAAGAAGCGCTTAACCTGATTTTTGAAATGGGATTTTCAACCAGGGAACAGGTTTCGGATATATCCGGCCGTGGTGTTGGGATGGATGTTGTTAAAAAAAAGGTACAGAATATTTTAAAGGGGGAGGTAATCATACATTCGGTACCGGGAGCCGGGACAGAGTTTTTATTGAAGCTCCCGTTAACATTGACAATCATTTGGGCATTATTGATTAAATGCGCTGACCGTCCGTTTGCGCTGCCTGTAAATGCCGTTGAACAGATAATAGATTTTCATGAAAGAGAAATAGTTTATATAAAGAATATGGAAGCGCTGATTATTCGTGATGAGATAGTTCCATTTGTCCGTTTATCAGAAATTTTACGTTTAGGCAAGCCTTCGTTAGGAGATAAAAAGCTGTACGGTATGATCTTAAAATTAGGAACAGATCGAATGGTTTTCCAGATAGAAGAGGTTTTAGATGAACTTCAGATAGTAATAAAGACTCTGGATGAGCCGTTGAAGGGGACGAAAACCATAGCGGGAGTGACAATCCTCGGTACGGGAGAAATAGTTCCGGTATTAAATGTTCCCGATCTGATTGACATTGCAAAGAAGAAACCTCAGGCGACAATAAAAGGTATTAAAAGAGAGAAAGAAAAAGAGAAGAAGCGAGTTGCAAAAGACATTACTATTTTAGTCGTGGAAGATTCATTTACAACACGGCAATTAGAGAAGAGTATTCTTGAGGGAGCCGGGTATAAAGTTGATTTAGCGGTAAATGGAATGGAAGCCTGGAACAAATTAAAGCAATCTCATTATGACCTTGTAATAACAGATATTGAGATGCCGGAGATGGATGGATTTGACTTAACAAAGAGGATAAAATCTGAAGAAGAGACTTCGCGGATTCCCGTAATAATTGTTACGACCTGGGACAAGCCCGAATTTAAAACGAAGGGTTTAGAAGCAGGTGCGGATAAATATATTCTAAAAAGCAGTTTCAACCAGGAGACCCTTTTAAATACAATCAGATATCTTATAGAAAAGCAGGAATAAGAAAGATGATAAAAGTGTTAATTGTAGATGATTCCTTAGTTGTCCGTAAAATGCTTTCGCACATTTTAGAGCAGGATCCCGAAATCAAGGTAATTGATTTTGCCCATGATGGTTTGGAAGCGATTGAAAAGATCAAGCAATTGAAACCGGATTTAGTAACGATGGATGTCTGCATGCCTGTATTAGATGGGATAAAGGCGGTAGAAGAGATAATGGCCAATACGCCGGTTCCTATTTTAATTATTACCAGCTCTTCATTTTTAAGCGAAGGAAAGCATTTAATCTACAAAGCATTAGAATCGGGAGCGTTAGATGTTGTAAAGAAGCCCGACATCCGAGAGTGGGACAATCCCGGTGATGAAGTGGGGGAATTAATAAGAAAGGTAAAGCTTCTCTCCAAGGTAAAAGTTATACGTCATGTCAAAGGAGCGAAGAGAATTGAAGATAAGGAAAGCATTGCGCCCCCGAAAGATCTTGAATCAATGAAGATAGTAACGATAGTGTCGTCGACCGGGGGCCCGAAATCATTAGTTAAGGTTCTCTCGCAATTTCCTGCTGATTTCCCCGCGCCGATACTTATAGTCCAGCACATAG
>JAQVHJ010000391.1 GCA_028696285.1 bacterium | reverse complement strand
AAGGGTCTTATTTCTGTAATTGATAATGGGCAGGGAATGAGTTATGATGATGCTCTTTTATCGATTGAGAGGTTTGGAACAAGTAAGATCTTCACAGTTTCTGACCTTAAAAACATCAGCACACTTGGTTTTCGCGGTGAAGCTTTACCCAGCATTTCAGCTGTTTCACAATTTGAAATGATAACCACAGAAAGAGGTGAGATGCTTGGCACTCGGATAATAATCATGGGAGGAGAGGTAAAGGATGTTGAAGAGGTTGGGGGGAAGCAGGGAACGACAGTCAATATAAAGAACTTATTTTATAATATTCCTGCCCGTCGGAAATTTCTCCGGAGTGAGACAACAGAGAATATTTACAATCTTGATATCATGACCAAGTTTGCACTTAGGTATCATGAACTATCTTTCCGTTATTTGCAGGAAGGTAAGGAGATATTCAACTTTTCCAAACAAGACAAGCTGAAAGACAGGATCCTGAAATTATTAGGTGATGATTTGGGGGGGGAGAACCTTATTGAAATAAGCAATCAAAATGATGATATGTCCATAACAGGTTATGTCGGGAAACCGTTTTTGAACTCTTCAAATTACGGGAAGCAGTATATCTTTATCAATGGCAGGATAGTCCGTGACCGAATTATCCGGAATGCCTTGGATGGGGCGTATGAAGGGTATTTAATGAAAAACAGATATCCCGTAGGAGTACTTGATCTCCGTATCAGGCCTGATTTAATAGATGTGAATGTACATCCACAGAAGATGGAGATCCGGTTCTATTCACCGACCCGAGTCCGTGAATTTATAGTCACGACGATTAAATCAGCGATCGCATCACAAAAAGAACTGATATCTTCCCTAAAGTTTCAGCAATTAGAAGGAGCATCTAATAGTTCAGTTCCAAATGACATCCCGGTTCAGGAACAACTAACCAATTTACCGTCTGAAGAAAAAATTGATTCAGGAGTAGAAATTTCAGGGAGTACAGAAAGTATTTCAAAAACTGAAATAAAAGAAGCGAAGGGAATCTTTTCCGGTTTCCGGTATATAGGCCAGGTATTGGAGTCATACTTAGTTTTCAGTAAATCGGATGAGGTTTATCTTATGGACCAGCATGCCGCAGCTGAAAGGGTTAATTACGAAAGAATGGCAGATTACGATAACAAGCATCAATTCCCGTCACAGATTTTATTATTTCCAATAGATCTTGATCTGTCAATGAGTGAAGCTGAATTTTTAAAGGAGAACCTTGGTGTATTTAAAGAGTTGGGTTTAGAAATAGAATTGGTTGGGAATAGCACCTTTGTAATTACTTCTGTTCCCGCATTACTTGACCCGGATTTTTCTCCGAGAGATTTTAAAGATATCTTTGAACAGGTATTTGAATTTAAGGAGAAGACCAATATTCCTCAACTGAAAGACGAGATAATCAAGAGTATGGCATGCAAAGGTTCAATCCGGGCAAACAGGATAATTCTTCCTGAAGAAGTGGAAGAGCTTCTCCGTGAACTTGACCGGACGGAAAATCCTTATAATTGTCCTCACGGCCGGCCGACTATTGTTAAATTGACCAAAAAAGAAATAGAGAAAATGTTTAAAAGAATAATTTAAAGGAGTGAACAATGGGCTTTTTAGATTCGCAAATGGATTCGGATACAATAAAATTCATGACAGAGACCCCATTTGATACGGTAAATCTTCTATTCCTGTATCTGTCAGAGCAATTGGTTCTTAAAAGCAAGATACTGAAACATGTTGACAAGGTTTCAAAAGGGCAATTTGAAGATGCAGATTTTCAGACAAATGATAAGATTGCCCAGTTTGTTAATGTTTCATATTTTGCTGATAAAGAGAAGAAGGAACGCCGCATGGATTTTGGAGTTCCGCTATACAAATATGAAAAGATCTTCAATAAGATAGAAACGATCGAATGGGATTTCATAAAATTAAATAAGATTTACCTTCAGAAACATTTTATCTTAGAAGCGAAGATCAACCGTGATAATTATACAACCATTGAGATTAAACCGGATCCCCGGTTTAAATTTTATGAGAATGAAATTAAAGAATTGACCAAAGAGATAGACACTAAATTGATTGATCCATCAGGTAACCCCAAATATATGTGTTTCTCAAATGGTCCTGAACTTACGATTCTGACAAAGAATGCGGAAGAGATCATCAAGATCGCACAGAGAGGATTTAAAATGTTTGTTTACGGCCAGGTTCAAACCGTTTTGGTAGCCATGCCGGGTGCTGCAGAGGTATTCAATCTTTTATTTGATTATGTTTGCAAGAAATTGAAGAGAGCGGAAGGCCGATTAAGATAAAGAGTGAGGGTGGAAAGATGAACAAGGTTGAGCGGGAAAGGATATTTGATAATGGAAAGAAGCTTCAGATAGTTCAGGGTGATTTAACGGAAGAAGACACGGATGCAATAGTAAATGCGGCAAATAGCCATTTATCTCATGGGGGAGGAGTTGCCGGGGCAATAGTCCGGAAGGGTGGTTATGTAATACAGGAAGAGAGCAATAAAAAATCACCGATTCCAACCGGGAAAGCAACCTTCACATCAGGTGGAAACTTGAAATCTAAGTATGTAATACATGCAGTTGGCCCTGTTTACGGGGAAGGGGATGAAGACAGGAAACTTCTCTCTGCGATTAATAGCTCTCTTAAAGTGGCGGAGGATCTTAATATTTCATCTGTTTCCTTCCCGGCTGTTTCTTCCGGAATCTTCGGATTCCCTAAAGAGAGATGCGCAGAAATATTCATCAATGCCCTGGATGAATATTTATTAAATAAAGAGACGTGTATTAATTTAATCAGGCTTTGCAACATTGACGCAAAAACAGTTGAAATCTTTAAAAAGATATTTGATTTAAAATATGGGATTTAATAACCTTTCTCCTGAGGATGCAGATGACTGGTTCAAACTCCAGGCAAAATGGACATTTGAATTGAGGGAGTATATCTGCAGAAAGAT
>JAQVHJ010000024.1 GCA_028696285.1 bacterium | reverse complement strand
CCTTTTCATTTAAAAAAACCTTATAACATCATTTACTATTACAAAAACCATTAAGGAGACAACCAACATAAATCCTATGAAATTTAACTTTGCCCTGCTCTCTGCAGATAATGGCTTCTTTCGTAAACTCTCAATGGCAAATATGGTTATCTGTCCGCCGTCTGTGATTATTATCAAAGGGAACAGATTAATAAATGCAAGGTTTATACTCAGTAACCCGATAATTGAAAGCAGGTCGCCTAAACTGCTTTTTGAGGTCTCGTATAGAATATAGGAGATCAATATCGGACCACCTAACTGCTTTGCATTGGAGAGCTTTTGAGAAATCATCTTCAGTGACTGGAAAATAAGAAGCAGGCCAACTCCTGTCATTTTAAAACTGTATCCGACCGATTCAAAAAACGGAAGTTTCTTTCTCGGTACAAATATTGAAATTCCGTAGGAAAACTGCTTTTCATAGTTCCCGGAGTAATTCAATCCCCCTACCTTTTCCGGGACAATTGTAAACTCAAGGTATTTTCCTTCTCTCACAATCTTTAATTTAAGCGGTTCTTCCGAGGTGTCAACCATTGGGAATGATTTAACTTCCACTCCATTCACCTCAATTATTTTATCTCCTTCTCGCAATCCAGCTTTAAATGCCGGGGAATCCTTATCCATCCCCCCTAAGACCGGCTCAATGAATTGCGTGATCCCGATCCGGTAATGCCCATAATCAGGGTCTTTCTTCGGGGTCATCTTCACTTCATATATTTCATTTCCGCGCTGCATTGTATATACCTGTTCTTTCCCCCCGCTGTTTCCGATATGTTTAAGGACGTCTGTCCAGGTTGCTGTCTTCTCTCCGTTTATGGCAACAATCCTGTCTCCGACCTGAAGGCCATTCTCTATTGCCGGGTACCCTTCTTCCAAAGGCCCGCCGACCCGGTTATCCGGCCGATAATCAGATATGCCGATGAAAAATGCAATTATCCAGAATGAAATAACCGCAAGAACCACGTTCATGAACGGACCTGCTATTAAAATAAAAGTCTTCTGCCAGAAATTCTTCGAAAGGAATTCATCCGGGGCCCCGGTAGATTCTTCTGTATCTGCGGATAAATCACCTCCGGCCGGTTTTACGTACCCGCCGAACGGGATCGCTCCTATGGCATACTCGGTATCCCCGAACTTCTTCTTAATTATAGGAACAAAACCTATGGAGAAGACCTCAACTCGAACCCCGACCATCTTGCATGCTATGAAATGCCCAAGTTCATGTATAAAAATCATAACGGAAAAGCCAAGAACAGCTTTTAAGATATTAAATATCATACTTGCTCCTAACTTGTTCCTGAGCGTTTCTAATCTCTTCCAATAATATCTCAATATTTATTTTCGGAACTGAATTATGTTTATCCAAAACCCAGTGAACAATCTCGGAGATCTGTTCAAATTTTATCTTACCCTTTAAAAATAACTCGACAGCAATGTCATTCGCTCCGGTTAACACTGCCGGATATGCTCCCCCTGAACGGCCGGCATGGTATGCAAGCTTTAATAACGGAAATTGATTTAAATCAGGCTTATAAAAATTCAGGTTCTCAAGCTGCTTCAAATCCAGTGTCTCAAATGGCATCGAAATCTTTTCCGGATAGAATAAACTGTAGGTTATGGGGAACTTCATATCAGCGGGGGAGATTAATGCAAAAAGACTCCCATCGTTATATTCAACCATCGCATGAACCAGACTTTGAGGGTGAATTAAAACCTCAAGCTGATTATAATCAATCCCAAAAAGCCAATGGGCTTCTATTATTTCAAAACCTTTATTCATTAAGGTCGCTGAATCAATCGAGATCTTTGCTCCCATCTTCCAGGTCGGGTGATTTAATGCCTCTTCAATCGTTACTTCTGAAACATCTTCCTTTTTGAAGAACGGACCGCCCGAGGCAGTTAATATCGCGCGCTTCATATTTACCTTCCCATACCCGTTCAGGATCTGGAACATTGCAGAGTGTTCTGAATCAATCGGAACGAATTTAATGCCCTTCCTTATTATATGAGGAATTAAAATCTCTCCTCCGACAACTATTGATTCCTTATTTGCAAGGCATAAATTTGATCCCGAATCAATCGCCCGGTAAGTCGGCTTCAACCCGGCGCTTCCGACCAATGCTGAAACAACTATGTCAAATGGTGTGCTGAGAAAATCAAGGATCTCAGTTTCTCCTGAAAGTATGGTATATTCACCGCCCAATGCATTCCTTAAAGCCCTTGCTGCCTGGTCAGAGAATAATCCGACTGTCTTTACCTTGAACTCCTGCGCCTGCTGCTTGAGAAGCTCCCAGTTTGTATTCGCAACAAGAAATTTAATCTCGAAACGATCAGGAAATTTCCGGAGAACCTCAAGAGTATTTACCCCTATTGACCCGGTCGAACCTAAAATTACTATTGTTTTCTTTTCCATGTTATTCCCTTATTATATTGGATAGTTTAACCATTTCGGAAAATAGTACCCGATAAAGATAACTGCCGATACTAATAACACTGAATCGAACCGGTCAAGTATCCCGCCATGACCCGGTAAAATGGACCCGAAATCCTTTATTCCCAATGACCGCTTCATTCCGGATTCAAATAAATCCCCGAGCATTCCGAAAACGGAAACAATTAAACTTAAAATTACTGTTTGAAAAATATTTACGGGGAACTTGAATATATAAAAAAAGATCAATCCGAAAACCGGTGTTACAATTAATGTGGTTACAAATCCTTCAATGGTCTTTTTCGGGCTTAATTTCGGCGAAAGTTTACGTTTTCCGAAAAGCATCCCTCCGAAATATGCCGCTGAGTCATTGATCCAAATCATAATAAAGATAAACAGAACTATTAAAAATCCTTCCTTTGAATATCCGTCACGGAGAAATGTAATGATGGAAAATAAAATCTGTGTGTAGAAAAATCCAAGGATTACCATACTGAAATCATTCGTGAGATTCTCCCTGACAGAAGAAATGAACATGATCACATTAAATAGAAAATAAATAGAAATTAATATGACAAACATAAGTATCGGAATAGAACTAATTAAACGCATAATGACCGAATAATCAGCCGGTAATGACCGGACTGGAATCGCTGAGACAATAATTGTTTGAAACAATGCACTAAAAACCAACGCGGAAATTAGAACGATTTTCGAATTCGATTTTAATGTCTTTGATAAGAATTCATAATACCCTATAATGCTGATCACCCCTATCAGCCCGGCAAAATACGGACCCCCGAGCCAAAAGATAAACAGCAGAACCGGTATTGCAATTACCGCAACCAATATTCGTTTTAATAATTCATTATTATTTGCCACTAAGCCCTCCAAATCTCCGTTCACGTGCTTGGAACCAGATCACAGCTTCCGCCAGGTCATCTGCCTTGAACTGAGGCCAGTATTTTTCAGTGATATAGAATTCTGTATAAGCAACCTGCCACAGCAGAAAATTGCTTATCCTGAACTCGCCGCTGGTCCTGATCAATAAATCCGGATCAGGCATCCCTGCAGAATACATGTTCCTTGAAATTAAATCAATATCCACTTCTTCCGGTTTTGTTCCATCTTCTATAATCTTCTTCACTACTCTTATGATCTCCTGGCGTGACCCGTAATTAAGGGCAATAGCAAGCTCGAGATTCTTATTATTCTTTGTAACTTCAATCATTTCGTCGATTGATTTGACGATGTCTTCAGGGAACTCCCTGTATTCTCCAAGTAACCGAAGCTTTACTCCATTCTCTATCAGCAGATCTTTCTTCAAAATGAAATTTTCACGGAATATATTCATTAATGCGGAGACTTCATCCTTCGGACGTGCCCAGTTTTCCGTGGAAAAGGCATAGAGTGTTCCGTTCTTAATCTTTAACTGGACTAATCCCTCAACAACACTCACCGCATTCTTAATTCCTTCCCTATGCCCTAAAACACGTGGTAAACCGCGCTTCTTCGCCCAACGGCCGTTTCCGTCCATGATAAAGGCAACATGATTCGGTAATCTTGTGAAATCTATCTTCTTCATTAAACTGTCAGAAATTTTATCCATATATTACTCCGCAGGCCCTTTTTAAAAAAAACTCCCCCTTCAAAATCCTGAAGGGGGAGTCCAGGTTTTAAATAGTACCTTGAAAAAGAGACCGGTTAAATCTCCATTATCTCCTTTTCTTTCTTTTCTGCTATATCATTTACCTTAACAATATAATCATCATGAATTTTTTGGACATGAGTAAAACCGGAATGCTTCTCATCTTCAGAGATATCCTTACCCTTTTCCAATTCCTTAATAAGATCGTTGGACTCCTGTCTAATATTACGTATCGCAATCTTTGCTTCCTCAGCCATCTTCTTCACCTTCTTTACTATCTCTTTTCTTGTCTCTTCTGTTAACGGCGGGATCGGGATCCTGATTATATTCCCGTCATTATTCGGATTGAATCCTAAGTCTGCTGTCATTATCGCTTTTTCAATCTCACCTAAAGCACTCTTGTCCCAAGGCTGGATTACAATTAAACGCGGTTCAGGAACTGCAATCCCGGCAAGCTGCTTTAACGGGGTCGGGGTATTATAGTAATTGATCTTTAAATCTTCTAAAACCGAAGGGTTTGCCCGGCCGGTCCGGATCTTTGACAGGTCCTTCTTAAAAGAATCTATCGTCTTCTGCATCTTTGAATTGGTATCTTCATAAACTTCATTTAACATATTTCATGCTCCCTTTTATGATTTAACCAGGGTTCCAAGCTCTAACTCCCCGCTGATTACCCTCTTTAAATTACCCGGCTTGAAAAAATCAAATACAAAAATCTCAAGATTACTTTCTAAGGCAAGTGAAATGGCCGGTAAATCCATTACATTCAATTTTTTCTGAACAACCTCAACATGCGTAATATTGTTAAATTTCTTTGCATTTTTATTCTCTTTCGGGTCAGAATCATAAACCCCGTCAACCTTAGTAGCTTTTAAAACCATATCGGCATTTGTTTCCAATGCCCGCAATACCGCCAGGGAATCTGTTGAAAAGAACGGATTCCCCGTTCCTCCCGCATAAATATTGATATTCCCTGAAGTGAACGATTCAAACGCCGCATCAACAGTAAAGACCTCTCCAATCTTTGTCATTAGAAAAGGTGTGAAGACTCGGGCCTTTAAACCTTTCCCGGAAAAGTAATCTTTAAGGGCAATTGAATTGATTACGGTTGCAAGCATCCCCATCGTATCACCGGAAACTCGGGAAAAGATCTTTGTTCGGCCTCGGTAAATATTCCCGCCGCCGATGACAATTCCTATCTTTAACCCGGGAAAGGATGATAACGCGGAGGTTAATTCATTATAAATTAATGAAAATCCCTTTTCGTTAAAAATATCCTTCTCCGTAGAAAGAATCTCTCCGCTTAATTTTAAAATAATACTCTTTAAATTACGCAATTTAACTTCCTATCTTAAATAATGAGAATCTCGAAACCTTAATATTCTCACCAAACTTTGCAATATGTGATTTAATAAATTCATCAACTGTTCCCTTGAACTGGTCTTCATTACTGTATATCTGATGAATTAGACAGTTCTCTTCATAAAATTTATTCAGCTTGTTCTCTATAATCTTTTCTTTAATGTTATCGGGCTTTTTCTCATCTTTCATCTGATCACGGTAAATTTCCTTCTCCCTGTCAATCACATCCTGGGGAACATCTTCCTTGGAAATATAGGTCGGTTGTGATGCGGCAATATGCATCGCGATTAACTCAGCAAACTCCTTAAACTCTTTGTTGCTGGAAACAAAATCTGTTTCGCATAAGATCTCAACAAGCGACCCTAACTGCCCGTTAAAATGGACATAACTGGATATGGTTCCCTGGTTGGTTGCTCTGTCTGATTTATTTGCTGCTTTTGAAATGCCTTTCTTCCTTAATATATCTATTGCCTTCTGAACATCTCCTTCGCTCTCTTCAAGCGCGGTTTTACAGTCCATTACCCCAGCGCTCGTGAGCCGTCTTAATTCCTTTACTAATTCAACATCAATCTTCATTTTTCCTCCTGTATAATTATTTTCCTGAAGTCTCAGACTTTATTCGGATTCTTCTTTGTCTTTGTGGACCGGCTTTTCTGATGCCTTTTCCGTTGTCTTTGAATGCCTTGTCGTCTTCTTCTCTTCTGTATCTTTTATCGGCTTTACCGGTTTCTTTTCTTCAATCTCTTTTACCGGCTTCACACCTTTCTTATCTTCAATATCCTTTGAATGAAGAGCATGGCCTTCAATGATTGCATTGGCAAGCTTTGTTGTGATAAGTTTGATTGAACGGATAGCATCGTCATTCCCGGGAATGGGATAGTCAACTAAGTCCGGATCTGCATTGGTATCGCAGATTGCAATGATATCCAAACCTAACTTCCGGGCTTCGTAGATTGCATTACGTTCTTTCTTAACGTCAATTACAAATACTATGTCAGGAATCCTGCGCATATCCTTCAAACCCTCAAGATTCTTGTGAAGTTTCTCATACTTATGCTGCAGAATTATTTTTTCTTTCTTTGTGTAAAATTTCTCTTCAGATGACAGCTTCTCTTCAAGAGATTTCATCTTCTGAATACTCTTCTTAACCGTTTCAAAATTGGTAAGAGACCCGCCAAGCCACCGCTGTGAAATGTACGGGATTCCCAATTTCTTCGATTCGGTTTCAATAATCTCCTGCGCCTGACGCTTGGTACCTATCATCATGATACTCTTTCCGTCTTTAATGGCGTCTCTTAAGAAACGGTATGCTTCATTGAATAACTTCAGTGATTTCTGAAGATCTATAATGTAAATTCCGTTCCTCTCCCCAAAGATGTATTTCTTCATCTTCGGATTCCATCTCCTGGTCTGGTGCCCGAAATGTACACCCGCTTCCAGAAGTTCTTTCATAGTTACTTTCTGCATCTAATCCTCCTGGGGTTCTTCCACCGCCTTCTGCTCCGATGCCTCGGAGACCCGTTTTATGAAGGCGTGCTAAAGTTAAAAAATTATCTCTTCGAGAACTGGAATCTCGCTCTCGCTCCGCGCTGACCGTATTTCTTTCTCTCTTTCATTCTCGGGTCTCTCTTTAATAAACCCTTCTTCTTGAGAATAACACGGAACTCGTCATTAGATCGAGTTAGCGCACGGGCAAGACCATGGGCTACTGCTCCTGCTTGGCCGGATACGCCGCCGCCGCAGACGGTAACATATAAGTCATACTTTGAAGTAGTGTTAGTTACCTGTAACGGCTGCTTTACTAAGTTTACCGAAGTAAGCGTAGTAAAATATACGGATGCTTCTTTATTGTTGACTAAGAACTTTCCGCTGCCCGGTCTTAAAAATACTCTCGCAGTTGCAGTCTTCCGTCGGCCTGTCCCGTAATGCTGTGTTGTTGTTGCCATAAAATGACTGCTCCTTTATTTAATTTTCAAATTTTTCAGGCTTTTGTGCCTTATGGGGATGCTTCTCCCCTTTGTAGATAAATAACTTCTTAAGCATCGCATTCCCCATCTTGGTCTTGGGAAGCATTAACTTAACAGCCTGATGTATCACTTCTTCAGGCTTCTTCTCAAGCATCTCTTCAAGGGTCTTCTCTTTTAACCCGCCGATATACCCGGAATGCTTGTAGTAAATCTTGCTCTCCTTCTTATTCCCGGTTACCTGGATCTTCTCCGCGTTGACAATGATTACAAAATCGCCTGTGTCAAGATTGGTCGTATAGTACGGCTTATTCTTTCCCATTAGCATCATGGCTACCTTCGTTGCAAGCCGACCCAAGACCCAGTCCTTTGCATCGGTAATATACCACTTCCGCGTGATGTCTACCGGTTTGGTCGCATACGTTCTCATTATAATTCCTCCAGTGTCATTTTTAGATATTAAAATATTGATTATAACAAATTAAAAAGCTTTTGTCAAGTAAAAAAATTGAAAAAGGTGGAAAAAAGTGCCAACCTCTTATATCTAATTTTTGATAAAAAAACAGGGACGGATAGAAAAAAAGTTGAAAAATTAAATATTAGTGGAGAGTGGTGTGTGGAGGGTGGAGGGTGATGATGGTATATGTGAATTCTGAATTGTTATAACATTATTTTTCATTGCGTTGCTTGTCCAGGGCGAAGCGAAGGTGTCCCGATGTTTCATGGAAACTATCGGGATTAAAAATTATTCTCGCATCCACTGTTTTGTTAAGCATCAATCGCTCAAGACATCTGCAACATCATTTATAATGCTATATTCACAATTTTAAATTTTCAATCTAAAATATTCAATCTTAAATGCGTAGCGTTTTCTGTTACAAGTCTCGTAAAAGTCCCTGTTGAAACCACATTCAATTGCTGTTCAAGTATCATCTGCTCTAAACATCCGCATCTTCTAAATAAATGCTATATTCAAAATTTTCAATTTTCAATCTAAAATTTTCACTTTTATATTATTCTCTCCGCCGACTTAATGTTAAAAAAAGGAAGGGCGTCCGGGGAGGTAAACCACAAATGGTTTACCCTGAAACGAAACGCCCCTACGTATCGTATCAAATGTTTATAAAATAATTCTTCCGAATTATATAACACATTAAATGCAGGTAATACAATTATTTCGAATCACAAATCACGAATCACGTCACAAATGTTTCCCCTTGACTTTTCCAGCCGTTTTATGTTATCATTCACTATCCCGGAAAAACGGAGTTGAAATTAATGTCTTTAGGAAAGCATTTTATATGCGACTTTTTTAATTGTGCGCCGGAAAAAATCTCGAACAATGAAGAGATTAAGGAAATTATCGTCTCCGCTATTAAACAGAGCGGCGCGACAATTGTCGAGACAAAAATGTATCATTTTGAACCGTATGGATTGACAGGAATCGTGATCATTACAGAATCACATTTCTCTATTCATACCTGGCCCGAATACCGGTTTGCTGCAATTGATTTCTTCTCCTGTAATAAAAATCTGGATTTTAATAAGGCAATAAAAATTATTGAAGATTATTTAAAACCGGAATCCATTAAGAAGCATGAAATTGACCGGGGTGAGATTACTCCACCAGAATAACGCCATTCACGGTAATCCCTTCTCCCCTTCCTTCGAATCCCAAACCTTCCGTAGTACTTGCTTTCAGGTTAATTCTTTCAACAGGACTTCCAAGAACCGCAGAGATATTCTTTTTCATTTCAGGGAAGCAACCGATTAATTTTGGCTTTTGGCAGATAATGGTGAAATCCAGATTAATTACATTCTTTAACCCTGCTTTCTTACAGATTTCAAATGTCCTCTTCAGCAGTTCAACACTTGAAATATCTTTATACTGATTATCGGTATCCGGGAAATGCATACCTATATCACCAAGACCCATTGCTCCCAGAAGCGCATCCATGATAGCGTGAAGTAACACATCCGCATCTGAATGTCCCAAAAGGCCTTTTTCAAAATCAATCTTTACTCCGCCTAGAATTAAATCACGCGATTCAACTAATTTATGTGTATCTGTACCGTAACCAATACGCATTTGTTAAACCTTAATTCCATTTAAAAAAATTGATGAATTCTGTAAATCTCTGTCTGAATAATACCTTAGATACTCCTCGCTTAAACCCGACAGTTCTTTCTCTGCAAGCGCAGTGTACCGTAACGATGTGAGTGAATTTATACCCGTATTGAAAATTCTTCTTATGAAATTTAAAGAACCCTGAGATAACGTCCTTGCCACGGGAACCGTATTAAGGCAGTCTTTGCACACCAACCCTCCGCTGGAAACGGAAAAGGTACGGGGCGGCTCCTTAAGTTCCCTTGAACAAACAGAACAATTCTCTAAGCGGGGAAGATAACCTAATATCCCCGAAAGCTTCCAAAGAAAAACATCTTTTAAAAACGCCAGGTCTAAATCTGTCTTCCCGTCAATGATTTTCATAAGCCGGATCAACAGTTTATATAGACCTTCTTCTTCGGAAGATTCCTTAAAGATCGAGTTTAAGACATAAAGGATATAACCTGTATAAAAAAACTTTTCAAAGCTGTCTTTAATCTTGGTAAAATCATCTAAAAGTTCCGTTTCTTTTATATAGAAATTAAGCGCGTTCCCTTCTCTCGAAATAAAAATGCGGACTAAATTGAAATTATTTAAAACCCCTGAGTTTGGATTTTTTATTAATCCGCCACGCCTTTGAATTAAAGAAAGTCTGCCAAGGAGATCGGAGAAAACAACATATACCCGGTCTGTCTCCCCCAGGTCAAAACTGTTTATGACAACCGCGTTTAAATATCCATACATTCAGTTTTTTATCTGAACATATTCGGATTATTCGCTGCAGCAATCGCCCAGACAACCCAAACAATAATAAATACAAATATTCCGGCGACACTTAAGATAATTCCCCAGGTTGACATTCCACGGCCTTTTTCTGAATGTTCCCCTGCGTTAATCTTGGATTTCTCAATTATACCGAGGATTATTCCTATAATCCCGGTAATAAATCCCATGTAGCAGCAAATTGTACAGCTTGCAATTCCTAAAATTAGAGTGGTAATTGCCAAGCCGCTTGCCTTCTCTTCAACATACGGTGCTGTCGTCGCATCCGGCACGGGCGGGGGGGGCATTTGATTAAAATCTGCCATTTCAATTCCTCCTTATAATATTAATTATCGGCATTATATCAGATATTGCGCTTTTTTTCAAGTATTTTTTTAGAAACATAGTAATTAACCGGTTTCCGTTCACCTTTCCAGATTGCCACAAGTTTTCTCTCGAAAACTCTCGCAATGATATTACATCGTTAGAGAATCAAATAACACCATTAGCGAAGCAGGGTACCCCACGTGCAAGGCTATGCACTCAATGTAGTATATAGGTACACTGTCATTGCGATGGGTTGCTTGCAATCCGAAGCAATCTCTCTTTTAAATTGAGATCGCCAAGTCGTTTCACTCCTCGCGATGACATTCAAACATTCGCGAACCAAATAACGTCATTTGTCATCGCGAGGAGCAAAGCAACGAAGCGATCTCAACCGTTCACTGTTCACCGTTCACAGTTTACTGTTTTTTTTCCTTGACTTTATCTCTATTTTTTGGTAAAATTTAAGTTTAAAATGATGGAGGCTCAATGAAGATATCGGATTTTATAATTAAAGAAGCAATTGAAGTCGATTTTAAAGCGGCCGGGAAAGGTTCAGCGATAAAGAGAATGTGTAAAAACTTAGCTTTATCCACAAAGGTAACAGACCTTAAAACGTTAACAAAAGACATCCTTTCTCGAGAAGAAATAGAATCAACGGGGATTGGGGACGGAATTGCCCTTCCGCATGCAAGAACAAAAGGCGTTTCTGAACCAATTATCTCTATTGCAATTTCAAAAAAGGGAATTGATTTTGACTCTCTCGATTCAAGGCCGGTAAATATCCTGTTTTTTATCGCAGTCCCCGAAAATCAATCGAAGCAATTACTTAAATTCCTTGCAAAAATCACTCAGCTTCTGAAAAGACCTGAAGTACGGAGCAATTTACTTAGTGTTAAAAATTCCGATCAAATAATTGATATATTAAAAGATTAATCATATGAAATTCAGGACGGGCTTTTTAGTTCTTTTATTTCTTGTTCTTTTTCATTTATTTCTTTTTGCAGATAATTTTCAGGGTGATAATTTCTCCTATTATGAATATAATAAATTTTACTTTAAGCAAACCGGGCCTCTTGAAATCAGGGTAATTAAAATTCACTCCGGTTCAGACCTGGAGGTAAATATTAATAAAGGAACTACTCTTCAGAAGTCATCTGAGCTTCTTACTTCCGTGAATGGGAGCGGATGTATCAACGCAAATTATTTCGACCCCAACTCGGGGAGAATTCTTGGGGTTTACGGTGTTAATAATAAAATTGTTTCTGAGCCGGTGCCGGGAATTCCCGCAAGACCTGTATTTATTATTGATTCTTCCGGAAAACCTTATATTAAAAAATTTTCAGAAAAGAATATTCACCAATTGAAAAGTTTTAGAATAGCTCTTGGCGGGGGACCGACATTAATCAGAAACGGAAAAACTTACAAAAAATATTCCGATGAGAAATTTACGAATAACCGCAACCCCCTTTCTGCAATTGGAATTGATGAGTACAATAACTTATACTTTATAACGGTTGACGGAAGAAAAACAGGAAAAAGCATCGGAATGAAATACAATGAATTAGCTGAATTCTTAATTGAGTATTTCGGAATTAAGGAAGCAATGGGTTTTGATGGGGGCGGTTCAACTACGATGGTTTTAGACAATCCGGAAACAGAATGGTATGACCCCGAAATAATGAATAGTCCTTCCGATAATAAGGAACGGAACATTGCCAGTATTATTTACTTCTCTGAAAAAAAATCTTCCTGTTCAATTACCTTTGAAATTAATTCTGTTCCCGATTCATTCTCTACAGCATTTATAAAAAAGTTTCAGAAGGATTATCAGAAAAACAATGTCAAGATTACAAGAAATAATTTAAAGTCCATTTTACAGAAATCCGGGAAAAAGGTTGTGGTTTTAAGATCGCATTCAACCGACCTGAGTTTCCTGAACGAGTACCCGTATTATACAAATACCGATTTCCTTATTTTTATAACGGCCAACTCGGAAAATTTTGCAAATTGCAATTACTGCTTCACATCAGAATCAAAGAAATATTACAAGGTTTATGATTGTTCATATAAAGATACCTTTCCTGCATCAGGAAAGGTACTGCTTCGCTGGAGGAATGTTATAGACGTGCACCCTGCAGCATTGGAGGAAAAAGGAAATGTTTATTTTTTTAATGGAGATCCGCTTAACTACGAGAAAAATATTGACTTTGTTGTTTTCATAAT
>JAQVHJ010000390.1 GCA_028696285.1 bacterium | reverse complement strand
CCGGCGGGGCTGATGTCATTCTAATCCCTGAAATTCCATTTACTATTGAAAGTGTCGCAAGGAAAATCAATGACCGGTGGAGAAGGAAAAGAGACTTTGCAATCGTTGTCGTTTCAGAAGGAGCAAAACTGAAGGGTGGGGAAATGTTTACTAAGGGTAAAAAAGAAGTTGGAAGAGAAGTTAAGTTGGGCGGAATCGCTGAGTGGCTTGCTCAGGAGATTCAGAAAGCAACCGGAAAAGAAACTCGATCGCTCGTACTCGGCCACTTGCAGAGAGGAGGACATCCTACGACGTTTGACAGGTTGGTCGCAACAAGATTCGGCGCAGCAGCTATCCGCTTGATTCAGAACGGAGAATTCGGAAAGATGGTAGCATTAAATCCTCCGAAAGTGGAGGCTGTCCCGTTAGCCGAAGCCGTTTCAAGGATGAAAGGCGTTCCTCTGGATTGCGATACTATCGTTTCTGCAAGACAGCTCGGAATATGTTTCGGCGATTAATCTTATAAGGGAGTTTCAATGGAAGAGAAAGAAGTAAAACCTAAATCTCCAAGAAAGAAAAAAGAAAAAATCCCTGAAGATATTAATAAACCCAAAACACAAAATGAAATTCCTGATAAGTTAAATTCTGCAGATGAGGAGAAACCTTCTCCTTTAGCAATAACCGGAATGATAATCGGTATCTGCGGGATGATATTCTGCTGCGGACCGGTTAACTTGATTCTTGGAATTGTTTCTGTTATCCTGGGTTATTTAGAATTAAATAATATCGAAAAGAATGAATCTCCTGTTAAGGGAAAGAATTTTGCTATAGCTGCAATTATTATGGGTTTTATTGGCGTGGGACTCTTTGTATTAAGAATTATAGGATTTACATTCTTCTGGAGTTGGGAAAATTTTCTGAATATGCTCGGGAGATAGATTAAGTTTAAGAAATTTTATTTAATTCATTCTTCATGGTAACCAAGAAGGCGAATACCGAATTTCCAATCCAATTTGAAACCAAGATTTCTAAAAAGATGCGATATTCTTTGGTAAACAGGGACTGTTATTGTTAAAGAATAATTCCCCTTTTTTAGCGCTTCTGAATTTATAAAATTGATATATTTATTCTGTTCTGAAATAGGACCCGATAACCATAATATTTCCAGACTTTTCCAACCGTCCTTAACTTTATAAATCACAAACCCGTCCTTGTCAAAATTACCCGTGGTGAGAATTAACCCGGAAGAGGAGAGTGTATTTATAAATCTCTTGGATGGCTTTCGAAATGTCCACCCAATACAAAGACTCCCTGCACTCTTCTTCAACAATTCAGACTTGTTGATTATTTCAAATACATGTTTTGGATTTGATATCTTCATTAACTTAATCTTACTCCTTTCTGCATGAGGACGTGGATAATAACTGTAATATGTAAAATTAGCAATCTGTGCAAATCCATGCTTTCGCCCGATATAAAGTGACCCTTCATTATCTGCGCCGGTGGAATATCGAATTGTGTTAAAACCTTCTTTTTTTATTTTCTCCAAAACATATTCTGTCAGGTAATTTGCTATCTTCTTTCCGCGAAATTTCTTTCCCACACGTAAACCCTCAAGCCACCATTCCCCTTTATCAAATTTTGTTACTTTGGCTAAACCTGCAATCTCACCGTTTAATTCAGCAAGAAAAAATCCACCGTCTTTTACCCAATCAAAAAAGATAAATGGGATATAATCATCCCCTCCCCAAATATTCTTAACCAATTCCATTACTGCTTTATGATCACTTCCTTTTACATGTCGAATCTTTATCAATCTAATCCTCGCATTTTACAACAAGTATAATTCAAATTAATAAAAAAATCAAGAAAAAAAAGACTTGACCTTTTTACATCTTTCTGATATCCTATATTAAATCTAACAAAAGGAACAACAATGAATGATGAAATGAAACAAGATACTTCTCCAAATCCCCCTCCTCCGCAACAATTTCAAGGTGGAAATCCTTACGGACCTCCTCCGATTCAACCGGATAAACCAAGTGGGTTAGCGATAACTGCAATGATTATGGGTATCTGCAGTATTGTCATATGTTGCTTGAATTTGAACTTGATCCTCGGGATAGTTGCTGTTATCCTTGGGTTTGTTGAAAAAAGCAGAATCAATAACGGAACTGCATCGGAAGCAGGTAAAAGCTATGCCATGACCGGTATAATATGTGGGTTCATAGGAATCGCCACATGGATATTGATGCTTTTCGCTATCGGCGGATTAGGAATACTCTCTATCATCATGGAAGAAATGCAATAGCTTCTAAATTTGAAATGAATTGTATATCAGGTTTTTCATTCCTGATTCAAACGCAAAATACACCAATTTCTTATACTCGGAATCTTATATAATTCTATTAATCTCAAGAAAATTCCTTGCCTTATATTCAGGATAATACTGAGCCATCAAATTTAAGTATGTTTCAGAAGAAATATTGTCGGCAATATATTTAATAATCTTCTTTGAATCATCATAGCAGCCGGGCATAACAAGATGTCTTATTAATAACCCACTGAAAACACATCCGATATCTTGTTAAGTAGTAAGTATCCAGAACATCTGCACTTCGTTTTAAAATGCTATATTTCATTTATCAATTAATAGTGGTACACACATGTGGTGCATTATCAAGTGTTATATCTTAAATTTTCATCCTTCCGCGATTCTGCGGTTAAATAAATTCTCTGCGTCCTCAGCGTCCTCTGCGGTAAAAAATCACATCCCTTTGTTTGCTAAGCATCTCATGCTCTTTGGTTCCTTATATCGTTTTAATCTTAAAATCAAATAAGTAATTTTTCATCCTTCCGCGATTCTGCGGTTAAATAAATTCTCTGCGCCCTCTCCACTATCTGCTGTAAAAATTACATTCATTCGCTGTCTAAGTACCAATCTTTCTTGGGTTCTGTATATTGTTTTAAATTAAAATCATCTAAGTAAATTTTCATCCTTCAGCGATT
>JAQVHJ010000389.1 GCA_028696285.1 bacterium | reverse complement strand
CATTAGATAAAAGGTTCAATGTTCTGGAACATTGTTATAATAGGGAAAAGTGGGATTATTTCCATTGTCATGTAATGGAGACCGACAGGATCAGCCACTTCTACTGGAGAGAGATGGAGTCAGGTCAAGGCGAGTATTATGAGAAATTCATGGAGTTTTTCTCTGAGATTGACAGAAGGCTTGAGAAGTTCTATAATATGATGGACAAGGACAGCGCGTTAATGGTCCTTTCTGATCACGGATTCTGTCTCGCGAGGAAGGAATTGAATCTGAATAAATGGTTTGAAGATGAAGGATATCTCAAGTTTAATAAACCGGATTCTAAATCTGTTGAAGATATGTCTCCCGAAACTATTGCATACAGCCTGATCCCCGGAAGAATATATATAAATTTAAAGGGCAGGGAAGAGAAAGGATCCGTTGCAAATGAAGATTATGAAAAGTACCGGGATGAAATAATTACGAAATTAACCGGATTAAAAGATCCTGAAACAGGAGAGGTTGTAATTATTAAGGTTCATAAACGTGAAGATATCTATGACGGAGAATATATAAATGAGGTTGCTGACCTGATCGCAATAGGCCCGGACGGTATTGATATTAAAGGAAATATCAAGAAGGAAAAGTTATTAGAAGAAGGGTTCATTTCAGGTATGCATACTTATGACGACGCATTTTTTTATTTAAAGAGTGAGTTGCCTGAAGTCAAGATTGAAAGTATCCGCGATTGCTTTAATTTAGTCTGCGAAGTTCTGGGAATAGACCGGAATGAATGATCAGATTCAAATCATATCTTTGAAAACCCCTAAGGAAATTGAACGTGAATTTTTAAGGATAGGAGTTGATTCGGGGGGTGTGGAAAAAATGCTTCCCAAGTCACAATATCTATTAATCAAACTGAAAAATATCCCAACAGTCGTAAGCAATATATTAAAGCAGGAGATCCTTTCAAAGAATGGCGAGGCCGCTGTCCATAGAAATGTAATCAACTTCAAGATTGAGAAATCAGATATAATGTTGATGGCAACAATTGCAGTTCTCAGGAATTTTCTGAATGGATTGAACGGGCATTATTTCGGGATACCTCAGTTAAAATCAGATATAGAAAAAGCTTTGCAAAATTATCTTTCACACCCTGAATCCTGGGTGATCCGTGATAAGAGATTTGAATGGGGGAGTAAAACCTTTATTATGGGTATTCTTAATACAACCCCGGATTCTTTCTCTGACGGCGGTGATTTTTACGATACAGATAAAGCGATTGAACACGGTATAAAGATGGCGGAAGAGGGGGCTGATATAATCGATATAGGCGGCGAATCAACAAGACCGGGTTCCGATCCCGTTACTTTAGAAGATGAATTGAAAAGAGTAATCCCGGTAATTGAAGGGATCAGAAAACAAAAAAATATTCCCATCTCAATCGATTCATATAAGCCGGAAACTGTTTCAGCTGCCTTGGCTGCAGGAGCCGATATTATTAATGATATATCAGGAGGATCTTCTGATGAGATTATTAAAATTTCTTTAGAGACAGAAGCGCCTTTAATTATGATGCATATGAAAGGAACGCCGAAAAATATGCAGAATGATCCGGCATATGAAAATTTGATGGATGAGCTTATTCAATTCTTTCATGAGCGGATTACAAATGCAAAAGGGAAGGGCCTCCAAAAAATCTGTATTGATCCCGGAATCGGATTCGGGAAGAGAGTCGAGGATAATCTTGAAATAATCAAGCGTCTTGATGAATTCAGGGTTTTTGGATATCCCGTGTTGATTGGTCCTTCAAGAAAATCATTTATCGGAAAAATTTTAGGAGGGGAACCGAAGGACCGACTGGAAGGCACCGCCGCAGCTGTTGCAGTATCTGTATATAACAATGCTGATATTATCCGGGTTCATGATGTTGAATTCATGCAGAAAGTAATAAGAATGACAGAAGCAATTAAAAAGGATTGGATTAAATGAGAGATATTCAGAAAGAGAAACCCGAATTTGAATTTCCCCTGAATAAAGTAGGGGTAAAGGACATTGCTTATCCGCTGACAGTGCTGGATAAAGAGAACAAGGAACAGCATACTGTTGCAAATATAAATATGTACGTAAATCTCCCGCATACATATCGCGGAACACATATGAGCCGGTTCATTGAGATTCTGAAGAAGCACCGGGGACAGATAACCTATAAACAGATAAAAATACTTCTTCAGGAGATGAAGGATATATTTGACGCAGAATGCGCTCATATTGAATTAACCTTTCCGTATTTCATAGAAAAGAAAGCTCCCGTTTCCGGACAAAAAAGTTTATTGAAATATGACGTGAAATTTGATGCAAGCTTTGGAAAAATCTTTCATTTCATTCTACAGGTAAATATTCCTGTCCAGACACTCTGCCCGTGTTCCAAGGAGATTTCAAAATACGGCGCACATAACCAGCGAAGTTTCGTTAGCATTTCTATTGAGTCAAAGGGATTATTCTGGATAGAGGATCTGGTAAAGATAGGAGAAGAATCCGCCAGCACAGAAATATTCTCGTTACTAAAACGTTCTGATGAAAAATTCATAACAGAAAAAGCATACGATAATCCGCGCTTCGTTGAAGATGTTGTCCGGGTAATCACCGAACAACTCAACAAAGAAAAAAATATAAAATGGTTTTCAGTCGGAGTTGAAAGCTTCGAATCCATCCACAATCATTCCGCATTCGCTTTCTATGAAAAAAAATAAGGAACATTCATTGCAACCTTGCAACGGCTGTCCCCTAAAAAATGATAACACCTTTTATGGTGAACGTAGTTATATTGACATTTTTGGAGGGCTCGGTTTTGTTTTTTTCTGCGGAGTATGAGAAGTTTCCGTCGAGTGTGATTTTATTTGTGAAGTTATAGCCGAGGCCGAAGTTCCCGGTATATCTGTCATATTCTGTCTTTCCTTTATTAGTGGTACGGAACTGTGAGTAGCTTGCTCCCCATTTAATATTCAGGAATTTCTT
>JAQVHJ010000388.1 GCA_028696285.1 bacterium | reverse complement strand
GAGAAGATCAAGATAAAATATCCAAAAACGCCGAAGATGATTGGAAGAAATATTATGATAATAAAGAGAGGGCTTTCATCACCGAAACTCTCCGCAACAAAAATAGAAATGCCTATCAAAACAGCGAGAACTAATCCTAAGCAGAGTAAAACGATAAAAACATACCCGGTAATTATCATGTTGAAAGAGAAGCTGCGCTTGAAAAACTTCTTAATGTTTTCATTAACTAAGGAGAAGGATGGGTATGCGTCTTTGTCCATGATTTCTTTTAGAGCTGCTCTTATCCCGGTTACGATTGCAGAAAAAGTAACGATTAAAATGAAGAATATCAATATCCCTAAAAAGAGAAGGATAAAAAAGATAATTCCGAAAATTACTATTCGAGAAGTATCGTTTTGAGCATCGTCCAAGATAGGAATGAAGAGCATGGAAAAAATAGTGAATACCGTAACAAGGATTATCATTGCTACCGGGACTGCCATTGAGTATAGAAAATAGATGGGAATGATCTCCCATTTCTTATTTGTAATCTGGTAACCCTGTTTGAGATATGAGATGATCTTATCAATCATTTATAAATCCGTTTTGATATATTATATACCAGAATAAATTTCATGTCAAGTGGAAACCGTTTAAATATTAAACTTGACAAGTGTTAATATTTATTGTAATATTATATAAACATTACAGGAGGTTCAAATGGATAAGAGATTAAGCAAAGAGAAATTTTTAAGTAAGTTCAAGAAACTGCAGGTTATTTATTTTTCTACAGTTGACGGGAAAGCGCCGCGTCTTCGGCCTGTGACCCTGCTAAAAATAAACGGGGAGCTCTGGATAGCAACCGGGAGCAGGGATAATAAAATTAAGCAGCTTTCAAAGAATAAAAATATTGAATTTTGTCTGCCTCTTTCAAATGTAAAAAATTCCGGATATATCCGAGGACGGGGAACCGGGGAGATTGTGAAGGATGGCAAAGTTAAAGTTAATATTGCAAAAAAGATTTCTTTCTTTACTAATTTTTGGAAGGAATATACTGATCCAGGTTATGCACTGATTAAATTAAATATTAACGAAGTTGAAATTTTAACGCCGGGAAAGATGCTTGCAGAGACATTTAAAATATAGAGGTAATTTATGAAACAGATTGATTGTGAAGCGTTATACCGTGACGGAAAACATTATGATAACCAGCACATGAATTTTAAAGATGATATTCCATTCTACCTGAAGAAAGCGGAATTTTATAGAAGTCCGATTTTGGAGATTGCCTGCGGAACGGGAAGGATTACTATTCCGATTGCTGAGAAAGGATTTGAAATTACAGGCCTGGACATTTCAGAAGGTATGCTTACGAGCGCCCGTGAAAAGATTAAGGAAATGGATCTTAAAATAGATTTTTTTAAAATCGACTGCAGATATTTTAATTTAAAAAAGAAGTTTAAATTAATTTTTATTCCCTTTAATTCCTTCTGTCACATACATGAATTGAGTGATATTGAAAAGTGTTTTGAAAATATCCGAAATCACCTTTCTAATGACGGAGGATTTATTCTTGATATCTTCAATCCGAATCCGGAATATTTTTTAAAGAATCCCGAAAAGAAGAGGACACGCTTTGAGTATCCTGACCCGTATAGTGATAAAACGGTCACTATTTATGAAACAAATGAGTATGATAAAGCAAAACAGATTAACAGGATAAAATGGTATTATCATATAGGCAATGAATTTATCAGGGAAGAAGAGTTAAATATGCGTATATTTTATCCGCAGGAGATTGATGCGCTTTTAAAGTATAATGGATTTGAGATAATCAATAAATATGGCGATTTTAACGAAGCTCCATTTGACTCCGATTCACCGAAACAACTGATTGAATGTAAAAGAATAAAATAAAAAAGATTGCTTTTTTACTATCTTTATGGTAGTATTTTATTAAATTAAAAAAAGGGGTTTAAACATGAAGAAAGTTTTGATCGGACTTCTTCTGGTAAGTATGGTTCTTGCTGTGATCAGCTGCGGCGGCGGAAGCAAATCCGTTAAGTTTGATCCTGCGAACAGGGAACATCTTCTGGAAATCTATGCCACAACCAATTACGGTACCGAGGCACAGAAGCTGGACCTCATAAAAAAATTTGACCTGAACAACAATGACGGCTGGACTAAATACAATGAGGGTATTACAAAAATAGCCAGCACAGACGATTGGACAAAGTTTGTTGAGGATGCAAAAACCTATTTGAAGAAATAGGTCTTTTCCATTTTAATTTTTAAAAGCCCGTCGTGAGAATTCATGACGGGCTTTTTTTGTTAAAAAAACAGGGACGGATAGAAAAAAAGTTGAAAAATTGAAAATCAAAAATGAGATTGGTACCAGAGTTCACAAGTAAACACTTACAAAATCAATAGTATTTTTGAAAAATGGATCATCCTATGCCAACCGGATTAAATAATGTAAATATTGCATTCCCAACAGATCGGTAGTTACAGGCTTTTTTGTAAAAAATGAAAGAACCGTCCCTTATTTTTTTTAGAGGGTATCTGAAACTGACAGTTTTACAATATTTATTGTTAATTTTTATATCTGTTTATTGAGGAAAACATATAAAAGGATATCTGTGTAACCAAAAGCAGCAAGAGAATGTGATTTTTACCACGGAGAGATCCTTCACATTCGTTCGGGTTAAACATCGAACACGGAGAGTAAATTTCCAATTGAAGATTGAAGATTTGAGATTGATGATGCACCCATGCACAACAAGTATGCATGACAACGCACGTAGGGTGCACCACTTTGAATTGAAAAATGAAATATCGCATTATAAAACAAGGTGCAGGTGTTTAGAGCGAAGGATACTTAACAATCATTTGAATGTGAATATTTTTCACCATGAACGGCGATTCGGAAATGTAATGTGGAATAAACATTACATTAATGATACTTTGCGTTATTAAATTATTCTGAACTTCGCAAATTTCTTTTTCTGCATTCACACCCACCATTGA
>JAQVHJ010000387.1 GCA_028696285.1 bacterium | reverse complement strand
GGACGTATTTGAATTTATCGTAACATAAGTATCTGTCGTTGATAAAACACCTGTAATTCCCGTAACGGTAGTTGTTTCATTATTTTTAAGGGTAATTGTCATATCAACTGTTTCAAGTGCATCAACCTGGCCATCATTATTCCCGCCGACTGAATCGTCTATTGCGTGAGAAACATAACTCATGTTGACTTCTGTGGGTCCCGGTTCCATTGACGCTCCGCTAATGAATTCATCCCAATATGTGGAACAGCTTGTTAAACTTGTGTATGGAGATGAATCATAATATCCTGGAACCGGCAGGTAAATTGACAAGCCGTTTGAACCGGAATAATCATAATTAACATTTTTATAATAACTGGAAGTTATCAATGTATTCAATACTGTAATTACATCGTTTGCAGCAGTCTTTGTTGCTGTGGGAAGAGAAGAACCAGAAACTAATTCACAGAAATCCTGAAGATCCCGGAAATCATGATCGGGAACTATATGCCCGTAATAGTATTCGGGATAGATTAGTAAATATCCCTGTGTAGATGAAATTAAACTCTCTATTGTTGACCCGTACCCCTGATAACGCGCAATCATCAGTTCCTTCGCAAGGTTATTAACCGCAGTATTCAATGTCGGGATCTGCTGAACATCAATACAGGAACAGGTCGGCTGATTACTTGCTACATATGTGCTGGAAATCTTATCCCCCAATTGTACCGGGGTCATTGCGCCGTTACCTTGGGCTAGTGGTCCTAAGAAATCGTCGTAAACCCATCCGGCGCCGCCTTCCGTTTCTTCAGACCCTACCATATAATTCACATAAGGTTGTGCTTCCACTGCGACTTCCCACATCTGCATCAAGCATGCGTCAAAACCAAGGATATCAATCTTTCTGCCTAAATGTGAATAGATAGTACTAAGTGCGCTTTCAAGTTCTCCGTTTGCAACACCTATAGATGAATTCGATGTTTCATCATTTGAACAATCCTTATATGCTCCAGCAATAGGCGTAAATCCCCTGGTCCACCCGTCGCCATGGTTCCATATTACCACTAAATACTTTTCTGAAGGATAATTATCAATTCCCCAGTTTACAAAATCACTCAGGACTGTCGGACTTCCCATGTTAACTTCACCAAGGTCCATTACCTCATTCCCAATAGCAGGGGTTAATCCGGAAGTAATATGGAAACGCATGCAGTCTGTCCAGTTCCCATAAGTGGTATCGTAACCGCTTATTCTGTCAAATTGAACCACTATATCTATGTTTGAATCAGACCCGACAGACGACATCTCCATGAAATCCTGAATACCAAATTGCTCAAGATTATTATCCGCATTCATGTAGACGAGAATCGTCCACTTCTTCAAGCCAAACGTAAGTGTAGGAATCAATAAAATTAAAAGGAAAATAACAGGTAAGAATATTTTCTTCATATTATTTTCTATCCTTTATTTATTAAAATTAACAATGAAGTAAATTATAATGCAAAAATTATACCATTGAATTAAAAAGCAAATTTAGCATTGTTTTTTGGTTTTTTTAATCATTTACAAGAAAAAACTTTCTAATTTCTTGAAATTCCTTCCAAAAATATGTTATAATATCTTTATGGAGATAGATAAATTAAAAATAAAAAAAATAATTATTATCTCGATTCTATCATTAATTGCGATATGGTGGATTTACACGAGATACATTGTAACGGATGAAGCAAAGATCCGGAAGACCATACGCACAGTAAAGGGTGCTATCCAGGAGCTGGATACAAATACAATAATGAAGTATATCTCACGTGATTACCATGACAAGGAAGGTCATACGCGAAGTGAGATATTCCAGGTCCTTTTCAGATATGAACGGGTTTATAAAAAAGTTGACATCTTCATTTTCTCAACAGACATTCAGATTTACAATGAAGTGGGGGAAAAGGTCGCTCTTATTGAAGTCATTGCCTCCGTAAATGGAGTAAGCAAGGCTGAAGAAAAGCTGCCGTTATTCCGTGAACCAAGCGAAAAATATAAATTTATCTTTAAATTTCTTAAAGAAGGAAACACCTGGAAGATACTTGAATTTATTGATTACAATCCTGTTGACGCTTCAATTTAAATAAAATCAGTTCTAAAATATTTCTCACTGTTTATTGATTCCCGAAATATGTTTATTTAATTACAGCAAATTTACCGGAATAATTCAATGGATTACCTGGAAAGGGGATTTCAATAATATACAGATAAATTCCGGATGCGAGAGAAAGATTACCCTTAACATCAATTTGGATGTTAATGGAAAATGGATTTAATGAACTTATTTTATAGTTTGGTTTACCACTATATACTTCATGACCTGAGATATCAAATATTTTCATATTAATCTGTGGAATAATTCTTACGCGTTCAAATTGAATTTCAAAATTTAATATTGACCCGTGAATTCCGGGTTTAACAGGGTTGGGATATACTTTGATATTATCTGATGTTTTAACAGTTTTATATTGATACTCTCCCTGAATAAAGACAAATGCCCTGTCACGAAGTTTTCCATAATCAATTCCAAGTGCATCTCCCGCAATATCCTCTCCCAAAAATCCGTAATGTGTATTTATCCAATCTATCATCTTTGCCCGGGACCATTCACTCAGAGATATGGTTCCGGATATCTTTCGCGCTTCCTGAATAACGGCATTCTCATAGATGTGCAGAATATTATACTGGACCGGGTAATGAATCACTGAAGCAGAAACCACATAAAGAATCCCTTTGTCGTAGGTCACGCTGTTGAAATGTGCATGTCCCGAAAAAACGATCCAGACATCAGGATACCCTTCAATGAGTGTTTTAAATGCCTGATAATTATCAACGAGAAGATATGATGCATTCACATACGGATTATCTGTTACGCTCGGGATCGGGTTTACTAAATGATGAATAAATATAAGCGTTTTCTTTCCCTGGTTAGTAATCAAGTCCTGTTCAAGAAAAGTCAGGGTATCCGGAGTAAAATGCCCATCGTCCG
>JAQVHJ010000023.1 GCA_028696285.1 bacterium | reverse complement strand
TTTCTGTAAATACAGATTTCCAAAATTCCCTGTCGAAAAGATCGGATGTTCCGTTTCCGGGATTCAGAGGAGAGTACCATCCGTATCTTGAGTTGCCAACAAAAATCCCGCCACCGTTGGGGTTTACTACAAAGTGTTCAGCAATAGCATCCCTGTCAAGCGCTGCAGCCCAGCAGCCGATTGAATATAAAACGGTGAAGCGGTTTGAGTTTGTTAAATTATCCATGTCTGTTAAAGACAGTTCATCAGGTCCTAAACCCATAACATATTCATTGCAGTGATCATTATGATTGAATAGATTTTGACCGGCGGTTAATGCATTCATTACATTGGTATAGGATAAAGTGCCGTTATTTTCATAAAACTTACTTATTGGATCAAACCGCGAAGGGAAAGATTCAGTATCAATAGTATCCTTGGCAATTCCTCCGTCAGTAGGATAAGAATCAAGATATGCCCCGACAAAAGATACTCGCAGCTGATAATCTAATTCAGGGTTCTTCTCATAATTTAGTACCTTGTTTACAAACGCCTGAACCTCTGATGCAGAGTCCACCGGAGCTCTTCCTACATAAACATCCGGGTACATGTCAATGTTATCATCTAATTCACCATATACTGTATTGGCATTTGCATTCCAGTCCCCGTCAAGATCAGAGAAATAAAGATCACAGGGGATATCATCTTCGTCTGCGTAATATCCTGCACCGCAGGTCATGGCATACGCGGGTCTTTCAGGAATAATATCAGTGTCACCGCCTAAAAGGATCCATTGTGTTCCCCAGTTTGTATAGGCATCAATGATAAAGTTCCGGATCTTTTCGGCATTGTCTGTTCCGGTGTAATTTGCATATAACCAATCAGTCGTAACTATTTGCGTAGGAATACCCTTCTTGGTTTTCCAATCAGCAAGCGGTTGAAAGTTTGTTTCATATGCCGGATCGGTAATAATTACATAATCAACCTCTCCCGGACTTAAAAAGGGCTTCGTATTATCGGGAATTTCTCCTTTTTGAATTGATGATTCCTTTATTAAACCCATGGAATTGAATTCAACTTCTTGCGGGTTTATAACAAGGGTTTTAAGTACACTTTGAAATTGTAATTCAGTTCTTGAATTTCTATGATTGATCGGACGCGTTTTCTTGCCGTCTAAAGAATAAGTGACCTCTACCTGGATTGAATGATAGAATTTTACCTGCCCGGTTTTCGGGAGATAAGATATGGGATATACGTTTATTCCATATATGCAATGTCCCGCAAGATATCCGGGGTTAGTCGATTCTACCATCTTATCAGGATATGCCGCAATGGAATTCTTGTAAATCTCTTCCATTTTTATGAACTCGGGGGTATCTCCTTTTTCTCCGGTCATTATAGGAACTTGCTTCTGTGAAGGGAATAATGCATATACCTGCGGTAAATAAGTGAAGGAAGAATTGATAACCTTAACGGACTCAGGTTTGAATCCGTCTGGGACTGAAATGAAAACAGTTTTATAAGGAATCAGAGGTTTTCCGGGGACCCGTTCAAAATTCCCTCCCTTGATTTTTATAACGTCATAATCCCCTCTTTTTTGAAAAAGAAGGTCACTATCCTTGAAATTAATCTCTTTTGTTAAAACACCGGCAAAAATAATGCCTGTAAAAATAAAAAGAAATGCCATCATGAAAAATACTTTTTTCATTCTTTTCTCCCGTATTATTAATTTTAATAGACAAAAAGTTGAGGTTATTTTACCATAATATATAACATAAAGTCAAGTCTTTTTCTTGAATATTTCAGGAAGAGTCAAAATGAAATTTATTGTTTGCTTTTAGGAAGGAGAATATGCTATAATGAAATCATGAAAAATAAAGGAGGATTAAATGGCAGATGTCAGTCAAATTTACGGGAAGATTCAGCTCGTGGATTCATTCCCCGATTACAAAGTTGAGGTTGTCGATTCATTTCCCGATTTAAAAGTGCAGAAAGTAGATTCCTTTGCTGATTCCTGCGGTAAATGGGAAATAGTAGATTCATTCCCCGACTTTAAAATCCAGATAGTAGACTCCTTCGGTGACTTCAAAATTCAATGGGTAGATTCATTCCCGGGCTTACCATAGGGGACAGCCGTTGCAAGGTTGCAAGATGGTCTATAACTAATGCATTGTTGGGAATTAATAAAATTAGAAGTTAAGAATAAAATAGAGATAAAAATCAAGTAAATTTAAAATCGATTTTTTTAATTTATACTTTATTGTTTTAAGGAGAAATTGATGAAACGTTGTTCATGGTGTGATAATATTTCCGATTTAATGCTGAAATATCATGATGAAGAATGGGGAGCCCCGGTTCACGATGACCGGAAGCACTTTGAGTTCCTTATTCTTGAATCTGCACAGGCAGGTTTGAGTTGGAATACCGTTTTGAATAAGAGGGAAAATTACAGAAAGGCATATGATGACTTTGACCCGAAAAAGGTAGCAAAATACAGTGAAAAGAAGATAGAACAGTTATTAAGCAATTCGGGAATTATTCGGAACAGGAAAAAGATAGAAGCTTCAATTAATAATGCAAAGAGATTCTTAGAAATACAAAAGGAATTCGGCAGCTTCGATAAATATATTTGGGGATTTACAGGGAATAAACAGGTAATCAATAAAACCAAGGATGTTTCTGAAATCCCGCCAAGAACAGAACTGTCAGATAGAATAAGTAAAGACCTTAAGAATCGGGGATTTTCATTTCTCGGAACAATTGTATTATATTCTCATCTCCAGGCAACCGGAATTGTAAATGATCACGAAATAACCTGTTTCAGGTATAAAAAGGTTATGGAAAAGAGAAAGAAGTAATTTTTCACCTGTTCCTCCGTAATTATATGTTAGAACAATAAAACGGAGGAAGAGAGATGAAAGATTTTCACAAAACAGTTCTGGTGATTTTCTTTTTTTTGGCAGTGATTTTTCTGATTTCAAATAAAGGGCTTAGCACGAACAATCCCCCGCCAAGATACATTACAGTTACGGGTGATGCAGATGTAATGGTTGAACCGGATGAGGTCTTATTGAGTATTGGAATATCTACATTCAATAAGGATTTAAAAACTGCAAAAGAAGAGAATGAAAAAAGAACGAAACAGGTATTACAGAGCATTTATAAAAGTGGTGTAGAGAAAAAATATATTCAGACCAATCACATTAGAATTAATCCTGAATATAGAAGCTGGACACATAGTGATAAGGAAGGCTTCTATGTTTATGAAAATATCATGATTACATTAAAGGATATTAAAAAATTTGAAGAAGTTATAACTTCCGTCTTAGAATCAGGTGCGGATCAGATCTACGGGATTGAATTCAGAACAACTCAGCTCAGATTATACAAGGATCAAGCGCGGGAACTGGCTCTTAAAGCAGCCCAGGAAAAGGCGACGGAAATGGCTGCAGTCCTTAATCAAAAGATCGGTGACCCAACCTCAATTAATGAGTCACCGACATATTGGTATTATTGGTATAATCAATGGTGGAGAGGAGGATTTAATTATTCCATGGCACAGAATGTTGTTCAGAATATCAGTTCAGGTGTCGGATTTTCTGAAGATGATTCAATCGCCCCGGGGAGAATTCGAGTCAATGCAAAAGTAAGTGTGACGTTCACGTTAGATAAATAATTTTAAATAGGGGACAGCCCTTGCGATTTTTGCGTTTATTAAATACTTGAATTTATTTTTCTTTGCTAAAATTTCTATGATCTTTGTCATGATATTTTGATGAACATGCCCCAATATTTGGTACTTGAGAAATAAAAGTCTTTTTAATTAATCGCAAATTTTTTGAGGAAACCCTTAGTGTTATTTTTTTATTTTTTTACTTTAAAATATAAAGCCATTGAAAGTAATAGTGTTTTAATATTCGCTGTGAGCTGGGCTTTTCTTCAAGATTTTTTCTAATTAATTTAGAGTAAAGATAAGATCTAATTACAATATTTAGAAAATAATATTATAAGAAAACTTCCAATATAATGATATTTAAACAGAATAATCGCAAAATCGCAAGGGCTGTCCCCTAAAATAGTAAAACTTGATATCCGTCTTCTATGTATTTTAGTATTGATGGATGGCCCTGGAGATAACCGGCAATGTTTAAGCCCATTTCTTCTGCATCGTGCAATGTTCCCATTTTAGCAGCGCACGCTCGGCAGACGCAGTCGATCAATCCTTTTTCCCTGACCTTGTTAAACAGGGCAGAAAAAGGAGCATCCGTAACCCTGAACTCGGGAAGTAATTTTGTTGATTGGCCTTCTATTATAATTCTAACATCATACCCTTTTTCATAAATGTCAATAGCATTTAATAAAACATGAGAAAAACACGCAAGCTCCCCGTTAAATGAAAATAACGCGAATTTTTTTGCCATAATTTTAACTCCTTTTTATTCATTCCTTGTTAAAAAGCAGATTCCCAACAAGTCGACAGTTAACAGGCGTCTTGCAACCTTGCAACGGCTGTCCCTATTTTGTTTTATCCTTAAAAAACTCCCAGATCACTTCAGTCGCATTTATGTCGTGGTTTGTTTTTCCTATGAAGTATTCGGGGAGATATTGCTTTGCGCCTGGCCAGGTATGCCCCCCGCCTTCTATCCTGTAAAGAACAACAGCGACACCGGTATCTTCATTTTTATATTCCTGAACGAGGACTTTCATCCCGTCATCTTTTTCTGTATTTATCTCAAATACTGCGGTTGGTTTAACGGGGCATTTATTGTGAAGTACCCATTTTTCAATTGTTTCCAATGTTGGGATTACTTTTCCGCGGGTTTTATTAAATACTTTAACATGTCCTCCGTCAAACGGGACCAGCTCATCTTCAACACCGTTTATTACTAAGACAGAGACCGGCTTCTCGGGTTCGCAGGTATCAGCAATATCTTCCGGAATAGAACCGGAAACCGCAGCAATTGCAGTTATTTTATCTGACAGTTCACAAGCCAGGCGGAACGACATCATCGCTCCGTTAGAGATCCCGGTTACATAAATGCGCCCGGCATCAATTTTAAAAAGAAGAGCCAGAGCATCAATCATTTCATCAAAGAAGAGGATATCATTTATATTTTCTTCATATGCCTTTGATTTAATATCAGACCTTCCGTCATTCCAGTGCCTGTCATAACCTTGTGGATAGACGACAATAAATTTTTCCTTATCGGATAATTCTGTAAATCCGGTAAATTTCCCGGTTCTTTCTGCGTTTCCCCCGCCTCCATGCAGAACAAAAACGACAGGAAAGAGTTCTTCCGAGTTATAACCTTGTGGAATATGGACAAAATATTCTCTTTCTACGCCCTCTATTTCAAGAGTCATCTCCATGTCACCTGAAAAGGAATATGTGAAATCAATATTCCCGGAATATGCAAAACACAATAAAAACAGTTGAATTATTAAAATTAAATAAAGTTTTTGTTTCATTTTCATCTCCATGTTTCAACAATAATTTTATCAAATATTTAAAATAAAATCAAGGAAAAACTTGACATTAAACTCTAAATCAGTTAAAATATAAAAATAAAATTAAAAAATTTAACAGATTAAAAAAATTTATTCTTGGAGGAGAAAGATGCCCGGAACATATTCAAGGATTGGTGGGAAGATAGATAAGAATGCTCTTCTGCATACAATAGAGGACGAAGGTATAATATATGATTCTGGGAGTTGCTGGGTTACATTTTCTACGGAATATTTAAGCGGGTCAGATTTTGTTTTTAAAAACCGGAAACGTTTATCCAGGGGGAGATTAATTTTAACAGAAAAGAGAATAATCGCTCTTGTAAGCGGATATAAAGTAATAGATATTCACAGAAGCAGCGCTGACTTTGAGAAGTTAAGTTTTGATAAACGTCAGCAAAAACGGTATGAAATCAAAATGGATTATAGTAAATTCCCCGCAGAGATCAAGGGGGAATTTATTCTCTCATATCACATTAAATCGTCGGGAATTGAAATTGAAGACCCGGAAAGATTAACGAAGACACTTTAAGAATGGAATAATTAAGGTCAAGACAAATGGTCATTACATTTTATTCTTGTTTGGGAGTTAAGGTTAAAGAAGATTATTATAAAGGGTTGGAAAAAGAGGGAATTATTTTTGATTCAGGTAAAATCCGGGTAACATTTACATCACACAACCTTTCCGGACCCGGTTTTATGTGTAAGCAGAAAAAACAGATCAGCAGGGGACGTTTGATTACTACTCAAAAAAGACTGGTAGCGTTTATCGGAGGATATAAGGTAATTGACATTCCTAAAAGTCATAGTAAAATGAAATTTTTACAATTCAACAGAGTCGAGGATAAAAGATTTGAGATATCAGTAGATTACTCAAATTTTTCCAATACCATTAACGGTGATTCCTTATTCTCATATCATATTAATCCCGGAATAATCTCTGATTTTTAACAATTACGGATTTATATTTATGGATTTAGATAATTCTAATTTAAAAGAACTTGTTAAATTAACAGCGCCGGACCGTGCATTTTTAAGCATTTATATATCCGGGAAAAGTTCGTTAAAGAATCTTGATTCAAGAATAAAGACCTTAAAGGATTTAATTGGAGCCAATAAAGATGAACAGGAGTATTTTTCTAATAATGTTCAAATGGTAAATGATTATTTTAAAAAGAATCCAAATATTTCCGGAAACGTATGCATCTTTGCATGTTGGGTTTTGGATTACTTTAATGCTATTCCCATTAAACAAAATATTCAGGAGTTAATTAAGATTGATTCATCCCCTTATATAAAACCCCTGGCAGAACTGCTTGATGAATATGAAAATTATCTCGCGGTAGTTGCCGATAATACATCCGCAAGAATTTATCTTGTTACTGCAGAAAGAAACGAAGAAGAAATAGTTATTAAAGGGAATGTGAAAAATCATGTAAGAAAGGGAGGATGGTCCCAGCAAAGATATGAGAGAAGGCGGGATAAAGAACTTCTTCTATATGCAAAAGAGATTGGAGATAAGATCGTTGAATTGAATGAAAAGAAGGAATTCAGGAGAATTATTCTCGTGGGATCAAAGGAAACCTTGAATGAAATATTAAAGGTTGTGCCGGATTATATTAAAGAGCAAATTGTCGGGGAAAAATCTATCGATCTTTCAAAGGGAGATGCTTTCATTGAAAAAGAGATTTACGATCTTTTTGTTCAGGAAGAAAGGCATTCCGAAAGAGAATTGTGGGATAAGATAAAAAAGAGATATCTTTCCTGCGGCCTTTCTGTAATTGGGGTAAATGAAGTTATGGAAGCTGTAAAAGCCGGGAAAATGGAAATCCTGCTTATTTTAAAAGATTTGAAATTAAGAGGATACCGCTGTAAAAAATGCGATGCGTTATTATCAGACGATCTCAATCTCTGTCCTGTTTGCAAGGGGGAATTATTTGAAATAGATCTTGTTGAAGAGATCATTGAATTAGTGAAGCTTGGAAACGGCGAAGTTGATTTTGCGGAGAAGATTAAGGAACTTTCGCAATTTGGGGGTCTTGCCGGATTGATCCGGTATTAATTTAAAATTTTTTCCTTGACATTATTTTTCTCTTATGATAATATGTAATAGTTAAAAATGGAGGTAGAGATGAAAAAATATTCAAGAATATTTATCTTGATTTCGGTTATTGTTCTGGCATTTTACCTTTTCTCTTGCGGTTGCGGGAAGTTGGCGGAGAAGGCTGCCCAGGAAGCAACAAAGAAAGCGCTTGAAGAAGCGCAAAAGGAGATAGAGAAGAACCAACCGAGTTCACCCACAACCCCGACATCCACACAACCCTCCACGACTACTTCAACGGGAAAAATGACGGATGAGATTTTTGTTGAGTTGTCTGCTTACGATCAGTATCTTTCTTGGATGATGGAAGAAGGAAAGATCCAGCCTACAGAATTTAAGCCATTGCGTGATGCAAAATATAAATCTTATGGTGTTACCGATAAAGATTATATGGAATTTGTATCAAATACCGTTTCCAAAGATGCGAAACATTATGCGAAGTTAATGGAAAAGGTAGATGCACGGCTTAAGGAACTAAAGAAGAAGTAGCCTTTATAAAGAATTAAATTCCTCAAAGAATTCTATTGATTCTCCGGATGGTCCTTTGCAGAATGCTATTTTGGCTTTCAAGGGTTTTTCGGATGGGATTGTAATGCCCCTTACATCCATTGTGATTTCAATATTATTTTCTCTTAATCTTTTTACTAAAGATTCAATTGAATTTACCCTTAGCGCAAAATGCGCAAGAACACTCTCGGTACTTCTTGATTTCTCTTCAAACCATAATTCAATATAGTTCCCGTCCCCGGAATCTATTAACACAGCTTTTCCGGAGTCATCGGCCCAATCATATTTTAATTTTAGTCCCAGTAGCTCAGTATAGAATTTAATAGATTCTTGGAGGTTTGTGGTTTTTATTGAAATATGATGAAGGCCTGATATTTCTTTTTTCACATTTTCACCTGTTTCTAATTTAAATATTTTAATTATTTAATTTTCTGCATTGAAGATTTGATTTTATTAATGACATTCTGTGGAAAACCTTTTCTATGTTCAACAGTATATATAAGAAAGATGGAATACAGGAGAAATAGAATATAAATCCATTTTATAATAATGGATCCAATTCGGGACCTTTTTTGGGGAGCGATTTCAATGTTATTTTGTTTTAGAAACCTGTCACTGTCATTGAATATTTTTTTTCTGACGGCTTCTGTAATTTTGTAGAAGAGAATAAATCCCGCCAATCCAACCGCATGCAGAATTAGATAAGATCGAAGCGGAATCATGTTCCAATAGTAATTTCTGTAAAAAAGTCTCTCGAAAATAATTAAAGCAAGAAAGTAAATGACTATTATTACATATGCAAGATTTACGAATTTCCGCATATCCTTATATTCCTGAAATAATGCGTTTTTTTCCTGTTCTGCAAACAGTTTCTTTTGTTCTTCCTGCTGCTTCACCCGTTCAATTTTTTCCTTGTCTTCGGGCGCTTTTCCTTCGCCCAACTCGAGGCTAACACCGTCTAAAAAAGCTTGATATTTATTGCCATTGTATTCATAATTAACGACCCATAAAGGGATATAATACCGCTTTTCCCCGACATCTGTTTCTGCGATTGACCAATTCAATTCCTTGTATCGGTCTCCGGGGATTGTTTTTCCAATGTCTTTCTTTATGTTTTCGGAAAAGAATGATTCAAGGTTATGTATTTGTTCTTCAGGAATTTTTATAAAAGGCTCAAATTGATACCTTTTAACCTGGATTTCCTGCAGAGATTCAATTTTATTTTTATACTTTCTGAATAACTTTTCAAATATATCAGAATTACCTGAAAGGTTTTGCGACGCAGCATAGAGATATTCATAGTTCAGGTTACTTCGTCCGTTTGCAGGGCTGAATTTTTCTACTTTTTTTGTTTTTGTTATAGGGTATGAACTTCTTTGACCGGAATCGTCGGTCTCGTAAGCTTCATAAGTTTCCTTAACATCGTAAATGCTCGTTGCTGTCCAATCTGTTGAATATTTAATTTTTAATAAATATAAAGGGGTATAGATTCCGGAAATACTTTCTATGTTTAATGTTTCAATATTATCCGGAATAAACTCAGATGTTTTTAACCACTTAATCAGAGATTCCTTAACATCCGATTCTTTTGTATTGAACGGAATGATTCCGTCAGGGTCTTTAAGGTCGACTTCCTTTGCATCGTCAAGGAAGTATTTTGTTCCGCAGAAGATGCAGGTAAGAACTTTTTCACTCATCAGGAATTGAAGTTCTCCTCCGCAATTTTTACATTTAATCTCCCTTAATTTCATTGCAAATACCTGTTTTTAATTAATAAGGAATTATAACATAATTCATTTGAGAATTCAAGAAAAAATTAATGTTCGGATCACCACATTCCGCGCGACCTGAATAATATTGTTTTTCTTAAGAAAAATGTGGGGTAATATTTGACTTTTTCAACTATTGTCCATCTACTTGCAGAATCGTTTTAAATCCGTTTTTTTAAATGTCCATTGAGCGGTATCAAATTCATCTCCGAGTAAAAACCTGTGCCAGGGTGATTTTCCGTTCGGAGTTTTTAATATTTCAAAGTCCTGTGTAGGCGTGTTGCTTCTTGCAATAATGAAGACTTTTTCTCCTTGTTCATTTTCTGCAACATCTAAAATTATAACAGCATGATTGAATTGCTCTTTGATTCCCTGGATAAAGACGTCGCCAGGCTGAAGCTCCCCTGTTTTTAGCGGGATCATTTCAGTATCAAGCGATTTTGTGTTTGCAAAATAGTATAATTGACGTAAGTACTCCTGAAAAGAAGCGTAGGAATTAGAGTGCTTTTCTTTTTTTTTCCAGCCATTTAGAGACTTGTTTAACCTGTTTCCTTCAACCCATTTTGAATATTCAAAATGGAAGCCATTTAGAAAGGTAAAATGGATATTATCATATTCTTCCCTTGAATAATGATATTCCGCCTTTAACCGCATTATAATATCGGCGCATTGTTGAAGATCTTCATTCCCAATATCTATGTCAATAATTGCATGATGAAGATATTGAATCTTTTTTTGTTCGCCATTATACAGCATTATCGGTGTCCCTTCAGGTTTTAATGGCAAACCCCGTAACCACCCTTGAAAGGAACTCGGGGAGTATTCAAGCCGCCGATAACCGTTGGGTGTAGGAATTTCATTTACTGTATGAATAGCATTGTAATCCTTTTTCAGCCAGGGATAGTCAACATTAAAGGATTTCCTGGAAAGCATTAATTCAGGAAGTAAATCAGGAATTGTTAAATGTCCGTTTTTATATTCTAAGCATAGAAAGAAGAGATATGTCTGGATATCCGCATTAGACTCATGCGCAATCCCTGAAACTGTTCCTAAAAATGTTCCCGGACGAATAATATCACCTGTTTTTATATTAATATCGGATAAATGAGAATAAAGGTAGTACCTGGATTTCTGAGGATTATATATCCAGAGGTGATTTCCTGATTCATTTTGATTATTTTGAGAAGTGTGTTTTGAAATATTCATTACAATTCCGAAATCGAAGGATAAAACTTCAAATGGATTATTTGTGTCATCATCAAGAGCATCTTTATTTTTATCGTCAACGTAAATTGTATTTCCTAAACCAAAATAATCAGTTTGATTTTTATTTAAATGATGACCGACACAGGAAAGATTTTTAATTCCATGATTTTTAACAGGAAAAACAGGTTGAGAAGGAGTGGCGTTATATTTCCTAATCTCCTCAAGATGATTTTCAGAAATCGTTATAACAGCTGAATGTATTTTTTCAATAGCAAAGGAAAGATTGTTATTAAATAAGGCATGATTTTCTGCATTTGAATATAAAACAATAGAAAGCAGAAGAACAAATATTGCAGCAATTTTAATTGAATTGAATGAAAAAATATCCCTCACTTCTAGAACTTTTAAATTAAATCAGCCCAGTTATAGTAAGAAAAGAAATTTTCTAATTATTTCTCTGCTTCAGCAGTTACCGTTGTATTGTCTGAAGAAAGATATAACTTTATCGGGCAACCTATTCTGGAAGTCATTAAACCGAAACAAAACATTGCGAACAGAATTATTGTAACGATCTTTTTCATCCTAAATCTCCTGTTTAAGAAAGTTTATTTTTGAGATTCAGATACAATCGGAGCTTCAGCAGATGGCGGTCTTAAAAGACAAGATTTAGCTGTTACCATACCGAGAAGAAGTAATCCGAGAATAATACCAAGAACAATCTTTTTCATTTAGACCTCCAGTTTTTATTGACAAAATATTAACATATTTTCATGCTTTTGTCAAGTGGAATAATTGCGGTTTGATTTTTTGAAATATTTATGTTATAATAGCGATATATTGATTAAAACGGAGAGAACGTATTGATTCGCATATTATTCAAAGACTTATTAAAGCCGGAGAATTCCATAGAAAAGGAATGGTACGTAACAAATGGTTTGGGAGGATTCATTTCATCTTCGGTGATTCTCTGTAATACCCGGCGTTACCATGGTCTTCTTAATATTTCTTTGGAACCTCCATATAATCGTTATCATACCTTGTCATCTTTCGAAGAGGATCTTGTAATAGACAAGAAACCGTTTAAACTTGGGGTTAATCAATACCCCGGGGTGTTTAATCCGGAAGGTTATAGGTTTCTTGAAGAGTTTAAATTTGACCTGTACCCCAAATTCACTTATCGGCTGGGAAAGGTTTATTTAGAGAAAGAGATATTCATGGTTCCTTTTAAAAATGAGACAATAATAATTTATCGAGTTGAGAATCCTTTTGAGTCAAATATTTCTTTTTATTTCCACCCGTATTTTTCTTTGAGAAGTATTCACGATCTCAATTCGAATGAACCCCCGGCTTTTTCTGATCCAAAGATAGATAAAAAAGAATTGAAATTAGAGATAAGTAAACTTTCGCACCCTATTCGAATTCTTTCAACTTCCGGGATTTGGAAAAAAGGTTTGGATGATTTGAAAAATGTAATATTCTCTACAGAAAAGCACCGAGGATTAGATTTTTCTGAAAATTTATATATGCCCGGCTATCTTCACTTCAGTTCCAAGGCATCAAAAATTGACTTTGCAATCAGATTTTCAGCTGAAGCTGTTACTGAATTTGATCCATATCTCGAGAAGCAAAATTTTATTAATGAGAAGAATAAGTTCATAAAAGAGTCCGGTGCTGTAGAAGAAACGGATATAATTCTTGTGGGAGATGCTTCAAACTTTATAAGTTTAAAAAAGGACCGTCACGGAAAATTCTCAAAGACCATTATTGCCGGATATCCCTGGTTTGAAGACTGGGGGCGGGATACGATGATTTCAATTCCCGGTCTATTACTTGAAACAAATCACGAGGATATTGCACTTGAAATATTAATTAACTTCACGAAATATTTAAAGAAGGGTTTAA
>JAQVHJ010000386.1 GCA_028696285.1 bacterium | reverse complement strand
AATACCTGTATCCAGGAATGTATTCGTAATATCCTTTAATCGGCATTTCTGTTCATTGATATAATACTTCCCCTCACCATCCCTGAAAATTTGACGCGTAATCTGAATATCAGGAAATTCAAGGGGTAAGGAATTATCTTCATTCTTAATATGAAGGTTAACTTCCGCCATTGATAATGGTTTCCGGTTGGAAGTCCCGTTAAATATAACATCGTTCATCTGCTGGCCACGAAGGTTCTTTGCGCTCTGTTCCCCCAGAACCCACTTAATCGCATCTGAAATATTACTCTTTCCTGAACCGTTTGGACCGATAATTACTGTTATCTGCTGATCAAAATTAAATTCGGTTTTTTCGGGAAAGGTTTTAAATCCTGTCATCTGAATCTTTTTTAGTCTCACTTGAGTTTACCTTTAGTTCCTTTCAAGAATTTTTATAAATTCGGGAATAATCTCATGCAGATCCCCCACAATCCCCAGATCTGCTATATCAAATATAGGAGCTGAACTATCCTTATTAATAGCAACAATAAAATCAGAACCGCGCATACCAACCTGATGCTGAATAGCTCCGGAGATTCCGCAGGCTATATATAATTTCGGGCCTACTGTCTTTCCTGTCTGCCCAACCTGATGTGAATATGGAATCCAGCCGGAATCCACCGCAGCGCGGGATGCCCCTACCGCTCCGTTTAATAGTTTCGCTAAATGGGTAAGCAGTTCGAAATTCTCAGGCTTCCCTATTCCGCGGCCGCCGGAAACAATGATATCGGCATCAGCAATGTTTCCTGTAGTTGATTCCTCCTTCACTGTCTCTAATATAGTCATTAGTTTTGCTGTTTGGGAAATACTGCTCTTATCAATTATCTCTCCTGTTCTCTTTTCGTCAAATATAATTTTCATTACCTTCGGCCGGACTGTTGATATCTGGGGACGATGGTTCGGACAGATAATCGTCGCCATTATATTCCCGCCGAAGGCAGGACGGGTCTGTAATAATAATCTTCTCTCACCATCAATCGCAAGTTCAGTACAATCAGCAGTCAAGCCTGTCTTTAATGCAACCGCTACAAGCGGAATAAGCGCGCGACCTTCTGCTGTTGCACCGGTTAAAACTATCTCAGGATGCTCTTCATTGATAACCTGTGTTACTATCTTTGAATATAATTCATCATTGAAATATTTGCAGGTGTCATTGTCTATCTTAATAATTTTTTCTGCACCGGCAAAGATCACCTTATTAAGGTCTTCCTGCGAAATTCCCGACCCGATTATCAGGCAGCTGACAGATACACCTAAATTATCCGCCAGGATCCGGGCTTTTGAAACCAGTTCATAGGTCACATGATGTATTACTCCGTCACGGTGCTCGCCTACAACTAAGATTCCCGAAAACTGTGATAGGTTCGAGACACTCTTCTCCTCTTTCCTGATTAGTATCGCATCAAATTTACATGCTTCAACACAGGCGCCGCATAATACACATTTATTAAAATCTATTACCGCTAACTTCTCAACAAGGCAGATAGCATCGTATGCGCAGGACTTTACACACAATCCGCAACCTACACATTTATCTTTAATTACCTCTATACCCATCTCACACTCCGTTAAATGAGTTTGTTCGTTTTTAAACAGTCAAAAATTTTCTGCGCGGAATCCGTGGGATTCCCTTCATATTTTTCCCCACCTTTTTTCGGGGGAGGTGAAAATATCTTGACTACCTGCGTGGGGGATCCATTTAACCCAAGCATGCTCTCCTCAACTCCTAAATCTGAGAAGCCCCACTTGATTATCTCTTCCTTCTTCGCGCGCATCTTACCGCGTAGTGAAGGCAAACGGGGTTCATTCAATTCCTTAACTACTGTTAAAACAGCAGGAAGTTTGAGAGAGATCCTGTCATAACCCGTTTCCATCAAACGCTCAATAATTATCTCATCCTTGGTGATTTCTTCGATCTTCCGTATATATGTCGAACAAGGAATCCCTAACCAGGTCGCAACTCCGGGGCCTACCTGCGCAGTGTCCCCGTCAATCGCCTGCTTACCCGCGAGAATTAATTGATAATCACCCAGTTTCTTTATCGCAGCAGATAATGTGTATGATGTTGCGAGTGTATCTGAACCGGCAAATTTCCGGTCTGAAAGGAGAATCGCCTTGTCAATCCCCATCGCAATCGCATCACGAAGTGCCGTCTCAACCTGCGGGGGACCCATTGAAATTACAACAGTCTCGGGTTCTCCGCCTAAACGCTCTTTCAGACGGAGCGCTTCTTCAATCGCATACATATCAAAAGGATTGATTATGCTCTCTACCCCTTCACGCATCAAGGTATTTGTTTCAGGATTTATCCTGACATTGGTTGTATCAGGAACCTGTTTAATTATAGCTATGATCCTCATCTATCTCTCCGGCTATTTATTTTTTATGATACCGCTGATTAATTCTGACGCAATGACTGTTCGCTGTATTTGATTCGTTCCTTCATAGATCTGCGTTATCTTTGCGTCCCGCATCATTTTCTCAACCGGGTACTCCTTCATATAACCATAGCCGCCAAGTATCTGAACGGCATCCACCGTAACCTTCATGGCAACATCCGAAGCATAAACCTTCGCCATCGCTGATTCCTTGGAATAACTCTTCGCACCATTATCAATCATTCTTGAGACTGAATAGGTCAATGCCCGCGCTGCTTCAATCTGAGTGGCCATGTCGGCTAACATAAATTGAATTCCCTGGAATGCACTGATTGGTTTTCCGAACTGCTGACGTTCCTGTGAATATTTCAACGCTTCTTCAAATGCTCCTGCAGCAATTCCTACCGCTTGGGCTGCAACTCCCGGACGTGATTTATCAAAGGTCTTCATTGCAATAAGAAAGCCATAACCCTCTTTGGCTATAAGGTTCTCTTACGGCACTCTGCAGTTGTTGAATATCAATTCCCGCGTTGTTGACGCTCGAATTCCTAATTTATTCTCCTTCTTCCCGAAATCAAAACCGGGTGTCCCCTTCTCAACTA
>JAQVHJ010000385.1 GCA_028696285.1 bacterium | reverse complement strand
TTTTTAATTCTTCTGAAACCTCTGCAGGATAGGTAGCCTTATTTATGTCCGTGGCAAGGAAACACGAAATCAAGATCCCATTAACTTTTCTCGGCGGATATGTTTCGGGAACATTCATTACAAAGACACGTTTCCCTTTCCCCGAGAGATATTCCCATAATGTCTCTGCCTTCATATGTTTTGCCATCGGTATGTATAATTTGAACGGATTCGGGGTCCGGTCAATAAATCCATAGATCCCATGACCTGAACAGTCTTTCCCGGTCATATATGTAGACCATGCAACGGATGATATCGTCGGGATGACAGAATTCATTCTCTGGAAATGTCCGCCTGAACTGATCAATTTTTTTAAGAAGGGCATTCTCCCTTCTTCCATAATCCTGTTGAGAAAAGTAAACGGCACACCATCAAGACCAATTACTGCAATCCTCTTCTTCTTCTTAAATATATTCAGTAATCCCATTTTCTAATTCCTTTCTGTTAAATATATCCTAAGTCTTCAAGGCGCTTCTGAACTTTCTCACGCTCTTCGTCTGAATAGACGTCATCTCCGGATTTCTCAATGTAACCGTTATCTTCTAAATAACTGATAACCTTCTGAACACTTTCTTCTTCTGTTTCTTTTAATGTGTTACAGATCAAATCGGCGTGCTCAGGCTCTTCATAAGGATCGGAGACGCCGGTAAAGTGAGGTATCTCTCCTGCAAGAGCCTTTTTATAAAGGCCTTTCGGGTCGCGCTTTGAACACTCTTCTACAGATGCCTTTACATATACTTCAATAAATGAACCGATTGTCTCCCGGGCTTTATTCCGCTCCTCACGGTAAGGTGAAATGAATGAACAGAGAACTATTACATTATTCCGTGTTAAAAGCTTTGCAACGAAAGAAACCCTCGAAATATTCTTATCCCGGTCTTCCTTCGAAAAGCCCAGGTCTTTTGTCAGACTCTGACGGACAGTATCACCATCCAACCTTTCAACTTTAATCCCGCGATCTTTCAAGATCTTTTCAACTGCCAGGGCGATTGTCGTTTTACCTGCAGCTGATAATCCTGTAAACCATACTGTTAGTCCTTTCTTCGGCATTTTTATTCTCCTTTTCCTTTTTTTAAAATTTAATATTTTTCCCCTGGAGATCCTTCGGAACTTCAATTCCAAAATAATCCAATAGTGTCGGGGTAATATCCATTATATCAAGATTTTCTTTCTGACCTTCTCCATTATTTTTGGGATCATAAAAGATTACTATTCCTTTTTGGGCATGGTTTGCGTCGTCGGGTCCCGTGTCATTTTCATAGGTATAAACACTTTTCAAACCTACGGTTCCGACAGACCTCCACTTAAGATCACCAAAATAAATGAAAAGGTCAGGAGCAATACCGTTAACCTGTTTATAAATCTCTTCCGGTTTAAAAACGCGGGTTCCTAAGAGAACGCCATTTTCATCTGTCATGCTTTCAAAGGCATTCTTCAATTCATCCCGAACCTTTTCGTAATCTCCGGGTTCAATCACACCTTCGGGTTCACGCCCCTTAACATTCAGAAAAATTCTCCCGTAATATCCGCCAAATGCCCAGGCCTTTGTTTCTTTCCAATTAATTTTAATTTTTTCAATTCTGACAGGTTCCGCAGGATACTCTTCAAATTTCAGATAGCCGTTGTCATATAGCCATTCATTGACACAGATTCCTCCTATCATTGACTGCGCGCCATGATCAGAAATAACAACTACGGCAGTATCGTCATCCAGCTTCTTTAACAGTTTCCCTATCTCTGTATCCAAATATTTATAGTAATCAATAATACTGTTCTCAAACGGATTCCCGGGTTCAAACTTCGGGTGGTTTCTTTCATGATATTTCCAGAAACCGTGATGGATCCTGTCAACACCCATTTCAACAAACATGAAGAAATCCCAATCCTTCTTTGTGTCAAGCATGTGATTCACAAGTTTGAAACGTTTCTCGGTCATTTTATAAATATCTTTTAATAACCTCTCTTTATCATCTGTTCTGAAATCTTCAACATCTATCATGTACCCGTCCGTTGCTTCCTTGATCTCTTCCTTAAACTCGGGAGGATATGTATAATTTGAATTTATATCCGGGGTTAAGAAACTTGCTGCAAGATACCCGTTTAACTTAGACGGCGGATATGTCTGCGGAACTCCGATAACAATAGACTGCTTCCCTTTCTCTGTAAGGTAATCCCAAACCCTGTCAAATTTAACAAAGGACGAGTTTGCAAAGACTAATTTATCATAGCTGCGGTCTCTCCTGTTCCGGAATCCATAAAAGCCATGTTCCCCAGGATCTCTTCCTGACATCATACAGGTCCACGCAGGAACTGTAATTGCGGGAATTGTACTGTTCAGCTTTCCCCAGGTTCCTTTTTTCATCATTGAAGATAAAACAGGCAGCTGATCCCTGTATTCCTCAAAAATGATTTGGGGAGTGGCGCAATCCAAGCCGATTATGAATACTTTTTTCTTCGACATAATTTTTCCCCTTATTTATCCTTCATTCCTTTAATTAAAATTTCGATTACTTCTTTTCTTGAGAATTCAGCAGGGGGATACTCACCATTCCTGAGCATTTCACGAACCTTTGTCCCGGAAAGAACAACGTGATCTTCATTTGAATGAGGACATGTTTTGGATGTTCCCATTTCACCGCATTTCTTGCAGTAGAACGAATGCTCAAAACACAACGGGATAATACCTAACTCTTCCGGTTTAAACTGCTTGAATATTTTTTGCGCATCATAAGTACCGTAATAACTCCCTACCCCGGCATGGTCTCGACCCACAATAAAATGTGTGCAGCCGAAATTCTTCCTTACCATCGAATGGAGAATCGCTTCCCTCGGTCCGCCGTAGCGCATTTCCGCAGGATAGACCGCCATTAAAACCCTGTCCTTCGGATAATAGTTCTCTAAAAGAATATGATAACTCTCCATCCGAATCTCTGCAGGAATATCATCAGACTTCGTCCAGCCTACTAATGGATTGAGGAATAGA
>JAQVHJ010000022.1 GCA_028696285.1 bacterium | reverse complement strand
TCTTTTTCATTAGGATAATCCGGGTGAAGTCTTCCGCTGATAATTATCGGGGGATAATTATCCGGGGTCATTAATTGAAAACCTGTCAGAACCAGGAATCCCTTCTCGGAAACTAATTTTTTCATGATTAGTAAAGTTCTACCCGGTAATCCCCCTGCAGTGCAGAAAATAAAAGTTGGCTTATTTTCCTGGTTAGGAACAGCTGAAATAAAATCATGAAATAATTGAGACGGTCCCAGGTAATCAGCCCAGGTCGCAAAACCTACCAAATCAAAATCATTCAAATCAAGGTTTTCTTTCTTAGTAATATCTGACAATGTAAATTCAATCCCATTAACCTTCTTTACGATATATTCACATGCAAGTTTCGTATTCCCTGTTGTTGAAAAATAATAAATTAAACCTTTCATAGCACCGCCTTTTTGGGGATGAACTAATTTTGAAATAAATAAATTGAATTACCATCTTTCATAATGAATTCTTTTCTTTTCAAATCTATCGATAAATTCCGATTCTTGTTTCGGGACTCCAACAGATAGTAAGGAGAATGGAACTATATTCTCAGGGATGTTCAATAATTTTTGAAGCCCTTTAACTCTCTCTTCCAATGGATAAACCCCGAGCCATACACCGCCAAGTCCTTCCGCATGTATAGCAAGAAGAATATTTTCTGTAGCAGCGGCGCAGTCCTGAACCCAGTAATCCGGATACTTACATTCCGGATTCCCGCAGACTAGAATTGCAGCGGGAGCTTGCTTCAGCATCTGTGAATATGGATGAATCTCAGGAATCTCGTTGAGAATCTCACGCTTAGTAATAATTATAAACTCCCAGGGCTGCTGATTCCCTGCTGATGGGGCATTCATCCCCACCCTTATTATATTTTCGAGAACTTCCTTTTCAATATCTTCGGATTTATATTCTCGAACACTTCTTCTCTTTAAAAATAAATTCAAATATTCATCTTTCATTTTACAACCTTTTTCTTTTTTATCAATCGAAATATTCTCTTAAGAATGTAAATATTTCTCTACTAATTTTTCGATTTCCTTGTTCTTCTTATATAAACGTTCACTAAGATCTTTATCCTGGTACGACTTCAGTCTTGAAATAAACCAATCGATTACTTCAGGCGGGAAACAACCTTCCTTTTCATAAAGATCTCTTTGTTTCTTCAGCATATCAGCAGATTCCCAGCAGCTTCCGGGAAGCTGGTCGAATTTCTTCTTGGTCTCCTTGGCAATATTCCATGAAGCGTACAATGCGTCTGCTTTCTTTAATGAATTTTTATCTTTTAATCCGTGTCTCGCGGCTGTTACCAGCGCTGCCATAACTAAATAAATATCTGCAGACCCGTCAGGTGCTCTGAATTCAACTGTTTGGGCAAAGGATGGGATTGCTAACTTGGATTTTTCCTGGGGATTTGCATCCTTCGCCATATCCTTCACTCCGAGCCAACCGAGAGGTACTCTAACTAAAACCGATCTGTTCCTGTCGCCCCAGCAGATATGCGTAGGTGCTTCCTGGTGCGGGACAAGCCTGAGGTATGAAGTCGGGACAGTATTCCCAAAAGCCGTAACTGACGGCGCTAATTCAAGAAAACCTGAAATCATCTTCTTCGCGGTTGAACTTAATTTAGTCCCTTCAATCATTGCATTCTTCCCTTTCTTCATCAGTCTTGTATGAATATGAAAACCGCTTCCCGCATGACCAACCATTATCTTCGGGGCAAAAGTAATGCAGACTCCATACTGATAGCCAAGCATCCGTAAAATCCATTTTGCAAGAATTAACTGGTCCGCAGCATCTTCAACTTCTGTAGGAAGAAATTCTATCTCATTCTGCTCCATGTCCTTCTCTTCACCGCTGATAAAGCCAACCTCAGAATGACCGTATTTAATCTTTCCACCAATAGAAGCTATCAATTTCATCGCTTCTGTCCGTAAATCTTCCCATTTCGCAAATGGCCTTGATTCATGATATCCCTTCTGCGGCGGAGTTGGGTATAAACATTCCTTATCTGAAATTACATAGTATTCCAACTCTCCCATCGCTTCAAAATTAAAACCGGTTTCGTTCTTTAATTTTTTATGCGAGGCTTTTAAAATCTCTTCAGGAGAACTGCCATACACTTCACCTTTCTGTGTATAAAATTTGCACATAAGGTCAATTGTAGGGATCTCAGCAAAAGGATTAATAAATGCGCTATAATACTTGGGAATCACATATAAATCACTACTGGAAGGATCTATATACGGAAATAAACTTGATCCGTCCACCCGTTCTCCTGTAGAAAGAATATAATCAAGATCACGCTTGTTATTAATCACAAAATTTAAAGTCTTTAACTTACAGTCAGCCCCGACATACCTGAAATTAAGCATCTCAATACCGTTCTTCTCAATAAAACGAATAATATCAGCCTTCGTAAATTCATGCGGTAATTTCTGAAGAAATTGAACCAACTTATTCGGATTCAAGGAAATATCAGGATTATTCATCACAAACTTAGCCTCCATAATTTTCTTTAATTATATATTAAAAATAAAATATTGTCAAGTTAAATTAGGGGCTGTCCCCTATTTAAATATAAGTTCCCCGTATCCATCGGTAAAATAATTCCAGTTGGTTGACCAGATCACTCCATCACCTGTTCTCTGCTGTTTGCGACGAATATTAACACGTAAATTTTTAGAATTTTCTGCATTTATTTCTTTTAGCGGAATTTGTAATTCTACTACCCATTTATCATTGTATTTCTTCACAGAACTTTTAATATTAATGTCAAACTCAACATCACCTATTCCGGATGATTTCTCTATTAGTTGATCCCAGATGACACCTTTTGGATTAATGTAGAACTGATATATCTTATCCTTATCGTATTCAATTAACATTCCGATACAATCATCATTATACACCTGTTCATCATTGGTATTACATGATTCAACAATCTTACCCATCTCCTTTTCAAAACACATGACACCTAAATATAAATAATCTTCATCTTTACAAATATAAACCTCCGTTTTATCAATCTCTGGAGCTTCACCATAATAATTGCTGAAACTTATAATCGGATTACCCGGCCATTCATCATTCGAATCAAATTTACCGTTAATATTAATCGATTTCTTAACTTCAGGAACGATATATTTCTTCATTGCAATCGGAATACTGGCAAAATCAATATGCTTATCCTCAGAAAACGGGTATATAAAACTAATTTCCGGGAGAGGATAAAATTTTCCGAAATTAGTCATGATATATTTAAAACTCTTCTCCTGTTTTGGTTTCAACTCAATGTTATGTTCTTTAGGGGTAATTGTCCAATTCTTTTCGGAATTCCATTTAACAGTTGTCTTCAATGTATAGTCATTAATATTTTTAATTGTTAATACTGCTTCTCTTTTATTGCTTTTTTGATTTTCAACATAAGGGAATTCAATCTTTATATGATTCGTTTCAATTTCGTACGATTGCAATTCTTCTTTTATTGAAACAATATCTTTTTCGAAAATATTTCCGGATTTAATCAAGGAAAAATACAGTTTATCTTCTTCAACCTTACACCAGAGAAATTGATAAAACATTCCCATACTTATATTCTCTTTATTATCATGACCAAAACTTCCTCCTGAACTTCCAACAAGAACATAAGTAATCCCATCAAAAGTATCACAGGCATATTGATGCCAATGCCCGGTGAATACGGCATCTACATTATATTTCTTGAACAATTCATGCATCTCATCAGGTTTACCTTCTCCTATTCCATTCGCCCAAAAAGGTTTATGCATAAAAACAAAAATATTTTCTTTACTGCTGTTATTCTTTAAATCATTTTCAATCCACTTTTTCTGTTCCTTGTCCATATCTTCAAATCTTTCAATAGTTGAATTGTCAATAATTATGAAATGTGCATTCTTATAATCAAAGGAGTAATAACGATTTCTATCAAAATCACTCTTAAAATTATCTCGATATATTTCTTGAGAAATATCATGATTCCCCGGAATCGGATAGAAATCCATTGAAAGAATCTTTAAATATTCCTGAAATTTTAGATTATCTTTTTGCAAATAATCTTCCCCGTTATAAGATTCTCTGAGATCCCCAACACTCATCACCATATCCGGTTTTAACCCTTCAATTTCTTTCAATACTCTTTCGAAAGCGATATCATCAGCCCCACCTAACCTGTCACCCAAAACAGCAAAATGAAAACCTTCATCAGAAAAAGCAGTAATCAGCAATGATAAAAATAAAAAGAAAATAATTACAACCCTTTTCATATCACGAACTCCTTTTTTCTTAGTATAACATATATATTTTTTATTGTCAATATTGGGGGACAGCCCGTGCGATTTTTGCGATTATATCTTGTAAATGTCCATATATTTGCAATATATAAATATTAGCTTTTTAATGTTTATTTTAAAACTCATCTTGATAAAACCTAAATATAAAAATGATCTTTTTAATGGATTAACATTATTCTTGTTTTCTTGCCTTATAGCGGTTTAAAAAGCGAATTTATATTTTTAAGCATATCAAATCTTCAATTTTATTTTTTCTAAAATAATCAATTAAAAATCGCAAGCCTGTCCCCTTTATATATTAATAAATATTAATGTGTATTTTGTAAATATTTCATAATAATAATTATAAAAACCACCTTGAATTCCATATAATCGTACATTACACAAATCCAATAAAATTATTGTTCAATATTAAAATCTAAATGTTTAAATTTAATTAAAATAAAAATCGCAAAAATCGCACGGGCTGTCCCCTATTTTAGTCCCCTATTTTACTATGATCTTCGGCAACCCTTCTTCTGTATTCAGTTCACCGTGTACTTCAATGGTACCGTCTGATGAAAAGAGTCTTCTTCGGTGGCGAAGATATGAATCGGGGAATAAAATACATTCATATGAAAACTGGTTGTTTTCAAGTGTAAAGAATGCCATCTTTTTTCCGGTTTTTGTACGGATACTTCGGTATCTTGTTACAAACCCGCGGACAGTAATATCCTTACCTGTCCCGATTTTTCTTGATATATTTTCATCTGGAGAGACTATGAATTCGAGGAAGTCCTTCGCATCATTCAATGCGTTTGCTCGATCGCGATTCTTTACATCTTTGTTGTTTTTATATGAGAAGAACTCGAGCTGGGCTGAATATTCTTCTTTGCTTGGAGGATTCTTATCCAGCCGGATCTGTTCGATTCTTTGGAGAAGTTCCTGTTTCTCTCCTAAGTTTCTAAAGACCCCGCTCGAGATCAATATTTCCATTACTCTCTTTGAAATAATACGCCTGCTTACAAGCGAGAGAAAATGTTCAAGTGAAAGGAAACGTCCCCCGGCTTCAACTCTCTTCCTGAGTATCTCCTGCACCCCGGCATAGCCGATGCCTTTTAATGAAATGAAACCTATGCGGATATTTCTTCCTTCTGCAGAGAACCCGAATTCACTTGAATTAATTTCGGGCATCAGGAACTCTATACCTTTACGTTCAATATAGAAAATATATGTTTGTATAAAAGCACCAAAATCAATAAATGCATTCAAGAGCGCTGTATAATACTCCGCAGGATGATGCTGTTTAAAATAAGCGCACCAGTACGCAATATACCCGTAACCTACTGAATGCGCTTTATTAAATCCGTAACCGCTGAAGTTAACAAGAGTATCAAATATCCTGTTCGCCTTTTCCTTCGCATATCCGCGTTCAACAGCACCGCTCACGAATCTTTCGCGCTCATTCTTCATCAATTCCGGAATCCGCTTCCCCATTGCTTTTCTTAGAATCTCTGCCTGGCCAAGAGTAAACCCGGCAACCTTCTCTGCAATCTGCATAACCTGCTCCTGAAAAATAATAATACCGTATGTATCTTTTAATATTTCCTTTATAATATCATCTTCAAATACAGACTTATACTTTTCTGCATTCCTATTCACAAGATATTTCGGGATCATCCCGCCTTCCAGAGGCCCCGGACGGTATAGCGCCAGAACCTCAAAGATATCCTTGAATTTTCTTATCTTTACTCCCTTCAATAAATCCCGTATCCCCCCGCTTTCAAGCTGAAACACACCGATACCATCACCATTGGCAAGCATTTTCAAAGAAGGTTCATCTTCGAGGGGAATCTGTTCAAGGAAACGATAAGGATACTTAATTGAGGGATGGAGCTTCTTCACGGTATCATAAACTACCGAAAGGAAGCGAAGGCCAAGACAATCAATCTTTAGTAACCCGAAATCTTCAAATTCATCCTTGGTAATTTGAACAATAATCTCCCCGTTATCCGAGTACTGCAGAGGAGCATAATGGTACAATGGCTGGTCAGAAATAATAAAACCGGAAGCGTGAAGGGATGGATTCCGCGGAAGCCCGAATATACGCGATGCAAGTTCAAGAACCTTCATGAATTTATCATTACTATTGATCATTTTTTCAAGATCGGGGTTACTCTTTAGAATTTCCTCAAGTCCTGTCTGGAAATAGGTCGGGAAGAACCGTGTCAGCGTGGAAATGGTCTTTTCATCGAAACCAAGGGCTTTTGCAGATTCCCGGACCGCGCCGCGCCAGCCGAAGTGACAGATAGTGGAGATATGCGCCACCCTATCGTCTCCGTATTTTTTCCGGGCATATTCAAATATCCGGTCTCTCTCGCGATGTCCGAAATCAATATCAATATCCGGCAACTGAGTCCGTTCAGGATTCAGAAACCGTTCGAAATACAAGTTATACTTGATTGGATCAATCGTCGTGATTCCTGAAAGATAGGAAACTATTGCAGAACCTGCAGATCCCCTTCCGGGGCCAACAGGAATATTGTTTGCTCTGGCATACTTAACCAAATCTGAAACAATTAAAAAGAATCCGCTTAAACCCTTCTCCTGAATAATCTTTAACTCAAATTCCAAACGTTTAATTGCAGGCCGCCTTGATTCACCATGATAATACCTGCCAAGGTTTCCATAACAAACCATTCGAAGATATTCATTGTCATTCCCCTTTGCTTCGGGATAGACAGGTATATGAAATTTTCCCAGCTCCAAATCGACATTCGCCATTTCAGAGAGCTTAACTGAATTTTCAAGTAGCTCACTCCAATCCCCGGCTAAAACGGACATTTCTTCCGGAGAAAGAATATGTTGGTTTTCATTCTGCTCCCCTTCATTAATCCCGTAACTACGATGTTCACGGATTGAAGATAAGAGCTCTGCGGATGAATATCCATCAGCTGTTGAAAGGTTATTAACGGAAGTTAATACCGCGGGAATATTAAACCTGCGTGAAAGCCTTCGGAACTCAGTAAGAACCTTTCGATCTGAATTATAATTGCTGATATTAACTTCAAGATAAAGATTTTCAATCCGATCTTTCAGATTCTGTAATAAAGACTCTGCTTCCGGGAGATTCCCTTCTTCGAGCAATCGCCATAACATACCTTCTTTTCCGCCTGTAAGCACGGCCACACCAGCCATCGGAGAAGAATTAACCAGGTCAGCGCCGTGAATATCTTCTTCATTATGCGAGAGATTCAGCCGCGTAATAACAGAAGAAATATGCGAATATCCCCTCCTATCTAAGGCAAGCAAAGTTAATGACTCATTAAAAGAATCTGTCAAAACAGCACCGAGAATCGGTTTTATACCGAGTTCCAGAGCCTTCCGATAAAACGGTACAATACCAAACATTGAATTCCTGTCCGTAATTGCTGCGGCAGGCATACCCAGTTCCTTGACCCTCTCAATCAGCAATTCCGGCGACATTACACCCCGTAGAAAACTGTAACTCGTATGATTCCGTAAATGAATAAATTCCATCGTCTATCTCCTTATTCTTCTACTACATTATACTATACATTTGTATAGTTGTCAAGTAAAATTTTAGGGGACTGCCGTTGCAAGGTTGCAGGAGTGCTTGGAACTATGCATTTATTGGGAGAATTTAATGGGATACTCCTGATAATTGGATATATAAAAATTCTTATATTTTAATAAGGATGTATTGATTCACATGATACTTTGGCGCATTTACGGAATTTCCCAAGTCCTTCTTTAGCGTTAGGATACAATGCTTGGGTTTGGATAAGTTAATGGGACACTCCTGATTCTTTGAATCAGAAATGTCCCAAGTCCCGATATTTAAAACACTCATTGCAACATTGCAACGGCTGTCCCCTACTTAAAATTAATACCTTCTTTGATTGGATCAAATGAGAATATCTTTTCTTTTATGAAGGTTAGATTATGAAGGGAGGATGAATAAAGTGTTAATCCTATATTAAAAGTAATATTCTTATCATAATTAAATATTTCAATAGGAAACCCTGATGGTATAACAATAATTGAATTTCCAAATATATTTGAGTAATTTGTTTTTTCATAAGGATGGGGTTTGATAAATATAACATTTTCATCATTCAAATATGGCGTTAATAAGTCTCTGTATAATTTAACTTTTTTTTCTTCAGAACATAATTTAATTTCAGAAATAGGTTGTGTGATTACTAAGATTTTCTTCTTCTCAGTATCAGTTTTCTTTAACAAAGTAAATGTCTTTTCGTCGATAAAAATATTAAATATTTTTTCTTTTATTTCTTGAGGGATATTTGTTAATATCATCCCGATATCCAGACTCACTCCCTTATCTTTAATATCATCCGGAAGATTTTCAGGGCTCTGAACATGTATTTTCTTTATCTTCGGATTACGACCCATAGGTGGATAGATACCAAACAGCTTCTTCAAATGATCTCTTAGTTTGTAATTATATTTGAGATAATTTCCCATACCATCTTCAAGAAGGATAACATTCCCTTTTTTCAGAATTAAATATCTTGAAAGTATTCTTGAATCATTAAAGATGAATATTTCCGAATCATTTAAATCTAAGCTCTTTATTTCCTGATTTCTTCTCTCATAATATTTAATTAACGAAAGGTTATTAAATAATTTACTTAAATCAGATTTTGAATAGAATTCATCTGAAATTTTCTTGTCATTAAAAATTTTAAAATCACACCAATCAATAAAATCCTTGAATTTTCCAATAATATCCTCTGCATTAGTTATATAACCATTGTCAATCAAAATCAATGCCCTCTCCGAAGATCGTTCCACCGTATAACATTTACAAACCGCTAAAATTAAATGAAATAGATTATATGTTGCAAAAATAGTTTTCATAATGTTATTTTAACAGATATTAAAGAAAAATTCAATTTATTTTATCTTCAAACCTTTTGGTGCTTTGGGTCTAACATAGTTGTAGTTATCGAAATAGAGTTTGAGGGGTTTGTCAAGGTTGGGATATGTGATTTGATAGACTTCGAGTGCTCCAGGGCCGATGGGGTAATCAGTTGCTTCCTCGCTGTATGATCCGAGTTGTTTGAATTCAATTTTTTCTCCGGAGGGTCCGGTGATTGATTTGAGGTATTCTTCTATCCACATTGGTCCGTTATTTACTGCTCCAATTTTTATTGGATTTTCGGGGGTGTAGCCATAGGTTTCATCGTCAGAAATTTCTTCCGGGATTACTGGACCAAATTCTGTTGTTTCTTCGGTTTTCATTTGTGATTTTTCTTTTTCATTTTCCTTCATGTTTGTACATCCGATGTTTAGTATTAACATTAAAGTACAAATAAGAACTAATATTATTCTCATTGTTTATTTCCCCTTTTTTTTATTTTTTTTATAATACAATCCATCCCAACAAATGGATAATTCCCGGCACTCTTGCAACCTTGCAACGGCTGTCCCCTAATAATGAATATCAATATGATAAGAATAACGAAATACCATTCTCCGTATCGTGAGTATGGTGTTTTTGTTTCGAATGGGTAAATGGTGTATAATTTATTTCCTCTGTGAAACAGGGGTAATTTAAATTCAATTTTTCCGCTGGGGCTGACTGCTGCGGAGATGCCTGTGTTGGAGACTTTAATGAAATATCTTCTGAATTCGACCGCCCTGAATATGGAAGCGGCGAAGATATCTTCGGATGTGGGGTAGTATCCGAACCATGCTTCGTTTGAGATGTTGATGATTATATTCGCGCCGTTTTTTACATGATCGCGTGTCAGCCTTGGATAAATTGATTCGAGACAGATCAATGTTCCTATCTTGAGATCACCGGCATTGAGAAGATTGAATTCAAGTCCGGGTTCGATCGGTTCACCTAAGACATACTTGTTCAAATACGGAATTACATTTCTGAGTGGGTTATATTCAGCGAATAATGCGGGTAGAATTTTATCATACTTCCCTAATACAACGCCATTCTTCATCAGGAATGCTAAGTTGAATTTAAGGCGGTAGTCCTTCATCATGAACGGATCCGGTGTGAAGTCCTCACTTCCGAATAAGATGTATGCACCTTTAAATCTCTTTGAATATTCAATCATCTTGATTTGTGATTTATGTTCATACCTGAATTCTGTCGGGCAGACCGTCTCGGGAAAGATCACGAGATCGGGTTTGCAGTCATAAACAGGAAATGCCTCTTCAATCAATGAGAATACTTCAGACCTGTAAACGGGATCCCACTTCTTATGCTGGTCCACGGCAGGCTGAATGATTAATAACTGCGCACCATTAGAATTCTTGTTGAAATTCCATTTCCTGAACTGAATAACAGAGTATATGGACAAAACAGAAAATATTATCAGACTGAAGACAAGTATCTTCTTTCTATTCTCTATGCTAACCGTATTTGAAAGGATTGAATATATAATTAAATTGATCCAGAGTATGAAGAAAGAGACGAGGTAAAATCCGCCTAAATCCGCGATTTGTATCAAAATCGGTTTCTCAAATAATGCATGAGCGAGAGACCCTGTCGAGTACCCCCCGAGAATATGGCCTCGGAGCCACTCTCCTATTATCCATATCGTACAGATGATAAAAACTTTTTTTAGGTTCAGATCCTCATTAACCTTCAGCAGCCTTACAATGAAAGTAAATACCCCGTAATAAACAGCGATATATAAGACAAGTATCAAAACGAACTTCATTCCCCAGATAGTCGTCAGCCAATAATAATGAAAAATAAAAAATATAAAACCCGTCAGCCACCCGTAAAGGAAAGCGGGTAAAGGTTTCTCTTTTTCAATCGCGAATAAGAGCGGAATGAATGCGAAGAAGATGAAGATGAATAATTTATTCGGCACGAATGCATATTCAAACATAAGCCCCGAAGCTAATGCCAGGGCCAGGTTTGAAAAGACTTTCAGGAATGCTTTCATTTTAGTATTTTTTAATATATTCCGATCTTCCATACTCTTATCTCATTTGCATATTCCTCTGCAGCGATTATCTTAAAATACGGTTTATCCGGAGGATTCTTTTCAGGAAATTTCCTGATAACATTAAAACTTTTATTCATTTCAAAGTGAGGAATAAGCCTTTCTTCATTTGTATCAATATCAATCTTCTTCGCAAAAATCGGCAATGACAGGGACTCGTTATTTTTCAGGTCATACACAGTCAAGCCCGATTCCGCGCCGGAGACAACGAGGAATTCCTTCTCACCCGATTTAAATTCAAACATTTCCTGTCCTAATATGCGCTTGAAATCGCCAGCGATAAATTTCATATCGAGGATCTGCTCTTCCTTTAAATTCAGATCTTTAAATTCCTTCCCGTCATATTCAAAAATATTTTTCCCTGTTGATATGAACAATCTCCCGTATTCATCTTCAATAACCGGGACACTTTCATCTTCCAGCAAATGATCCCACTTAACACCATCCAGGCCGAAGATACACCTGATTATCCCCTTCTTATACGTTCCGAAGAGGAAATGAATGGTCGCGTTTTCCTCATCCCTCCACTCGCCCATCGCCAGTATTTCGGTTTCCCTGAATTTCGACGGGATATTAATATCGGAGCATTCCGTGAATATTGAATTACTCAGCTCATCCCTCTCCAAATTCACAACCTTAGCCTTCCCCTTCCCGCAGATAAACAGGTTATCATCCCTTGCCAGTTTCAGGGAATAAATATTATTCATTAATTTAACCGGTTCATCTGCAGCTTCATTTTCATAATCGAAGAAGCCTATTTTCCCATCCCAGGTAGAATAAATAACCTTATCTTTATAATTTATAATGCCTGTAACAATGCCATTGGAAATAATCTGTTTTGCATTATTTTCATTATCAATGTGAAATATTCCGTTATTCCATGTTCCAATATTAGAAACACCGGAGTAATTAAAAGAATAGATATCCCCATATGGAAAAATGTAATCTTGCTCAACAACCGCTTCGATAGATCGAGGTTTAATATAATCTTTTTCTTTTTTTAATTTGCTTCGCTTTGAATTCAAATCTAATTTATACTGAAAAAATTCAGAATACAATTTATAAATATTTTTACCCCCCGCAACGTCAATAATAAATAAATCCTTATTCAAATAAATTCTTTCCCCGACTTCAAGTTTTTCCGTATTAAATTTCCTGACTTCAAATCCCTGCGGATAGTAAGAGATAAATATGTATTCATCAATAACATTGAAATACCAAACAGGTTTCTCTGTCTTTAGTAAAGATTTGATATTCTGTTTATTCTCCATGAATTCTTTTGATTCAAAATAATTAATTCCGGAATGCGAACAGAAAAGAAAATTACCTTTATTTTCTTTTTTATTGATTAAATTTAAACCGTGATATACATGTCCCTGATATATAGGTTTTATTATTTTATTAAGTGATAATGCTTCATCTGAATCGAAACATATTAAGAGGTTATAATCTTGAATCATCTCGCGAGTAATCACAAATAACCCTTTATCTGAACAAACATAGATGAAACCGCGATATGCAAGTTCAGAAGTTTCTTTCGGTAAATCAGTTATTCTTATACCTGGGATAAAAAAAGGAAAATATGTAATGTGCCCGGGCGCCAATGATTCAGCATAATAAATCCCATGTTCATTACTGATAATGTATTGTTCTAAATCATCAAATATATGTAATAAAGACGAAGACACCTCTAAATATTTTTCTATACTTTTACTCGCGAAGAAGTCT
>JAQVHJ010000384.1 GCA_028696285.1 bacterium | reverse complement strand
AAAGGAGATTTTCCAAAAACTGTTTCAGGAGAATAAACTGACAAAGAAAGACCTTTTAGATTTTCAAAAAGATCAGATCAAAGAGATACTGCTTGATTTTCTTTCTGTAAATATGGGCAAATTTAAGTTTTTAAAAACGAAAACAGACTTATCACAGGAATACCCTACCTCATTTAAAATAGGGATTCAGGACCTTTTAATGGGAAGCATAGACAGGATTGACAAGGTTGAAAAACATGAGAAAGTGATTCTTGAAAATAATATATATGTAATAAAAAATCCGTTAAGTGACCAGGAGAAACCTGCAATATACTATGAGATACTTAAATTAATTGACGGTGAAAATTCAGTTATGGACATATTCACAAAGAGTAAGAGGAGTAAATTTGTAGTTTATACAATCATCAATGAACTTTTACAGCTCGGGGTAATAGAATTCAATAAAGAAAAAGATGAGGAAGATGAATTTAAAACGGAGATAACAGAAATCTTAAAAGTAGATCCGAATAAGATTGACAGCAAGTCCTTCCAGCTGGGAGTGAAATTATATAATGATAAATTATACAAGCAGGCCATTGAGGAGTTTGAAAAAGCTATAAAAGTTTTTCCTGAAGATCTTTCGATATATAAATATCTTGGGTTGACCTATTATAAACTCAATGAGAAGCAGAAAGCGCTTGATACCTTTAATCAAGCGATAAATATATCACCCAATGATACCGGAACCCTATTAGGTTTGGCAAAAATTTATGTAAAAGAGCATAATTTTGAAATGGCAGAATCATTACTGACAAAAGTTATTTCAATAAAGCCTGATTTGGGAGCTGCTATAATTGAACTAGCAAATACAAAATATCTTCAGAAGGATTTTGCAAATGCGATCAGGTTTTATAACAATGCTTTAAAGGTAGATCCCGGGTCTATAGAAGTTTATAATAAGCTTGCCGGTATCTACCTTAAAAAGAATCAAAAAGCTGAGGCAATTGTTTGCTGGAAGAAAGTTCTGGAGATAGATGCAAACAACCAGTTGGCAAAAAGGAACCTTGAGATTCTTGGAAAACTATAATCCTTCCGATCCTGAAGAAATTTCATTTAGGCTTATTCTCAGAAAGATAGAGAAGGGAAGTACGCTCGATTTCACGAGTTATAAGGATAAATGCTTAAAGCGCAGAATTCGTGTCCGGTTACGGTCATTAGAGATAGATTCATTTACAGAGTATTTCGAATTGCTTCAAAATAATGAAAAAGAGTTAAAAGAATTAATTGATACCATCACAATAAATGTGACTCAATTTTTCAGAGATCTTACCACATTCCAATTTTTAATGGAGAACATAATGCAGGTGATGTGTGAAGATAAGGCCCGGGAAACCCTGCGGATTTGGAGTGCTGCGTGCGCCTCCGGGGAAGAGGTTTACACTATTGCAATTGCGATCATGGAAGTCTTCGGGAGGAGATTAGAAAAGCTGAAAGTTGATTTAATCGGGACCGATATTGACGATAAGAGTCTTGAGCTTGCGAATGCAGGGGTTTATCCATCAAAGAACCTGAGGGTGTTGGCAGAGAATTATCCATCATATTTGGAGAAGTATTTTGTTCCTTCGGGGAAAGATAATTTTAAGATTAAGGATTCAGTCAGAAGAATTGTTCAATTTAAGAAGAGGGATGTTATTAAAGATCCACATTATCTGAACATGGATATTATCTTCTGCAGGAATTTATTTATTTATTTTGAGAAATCATTGCAGGAACGTATCTTAAACAGATTTCATGAAGACCTCCTTCCTAACGGATATTTAGTATTAGGAAAAGTTGAGACTATCTTAGGAATGGGAGAGAAGCTTTTTAAGAGTATCTCAGTAAAAGAGCGGGTTTATCAAAAGATATAGGAGAATTAAATGGAGATTAAATTCGGAACATCAGGCTGGCGCGGGATCATAGCCAAAGACTTCACTTTTTCCGGTGTTGGAAGAGTGACACAAGCTATTGCAGATTATCTTAACAGGAATTATAAAACAAAGAAACCTGTGATTGTCGGCTATGATACAAGATTTCTGTCACCTGAATTTGCGCGGTATGCTGCTGAAATCCTTGCAGGTAATAATATTCCTGTCTTGTTTACTAAATCATTTTGTCCGACGCCTGTAATCTCATTTATAATTATGAACCGGAAATTAGGCGGCGGAATCAATTTAACGGCTTCTCATAATCCTGCAGAATATAACGGCCTGAAATTCTCCCCGGCAACAGGAGCTCCTGCACCGGGAGATGTTACGAAGGATATCGAGAATAGAATTTTAGGGATTAAAGAGACGGATATAAAACATTTATCCTTTGATGAGGCATCCGGAAAAAAACTGATTACAATAATTGACCCTGAAAAAGAGTATTTTGAACAACTCCGGAAACTGGTTAATTTTAAAAAGATCAAGGCTGCGAAGTTAAATGTAGTTTTGGACTGCATGTACGGGACTTCAAACGGATACCTGAATAAAATACTTCAGAAAGAATCGAATTTATCGGTATTACATGATAATAGAGACCCGTTATTCGCAGGGAAATCTTCTGAACCTGATGCCGAAAATCTTGAAGAATTGAGCAGAACAGTGAGAGAGAAAAAGGCACACGTAGGCATTGCAACCGATGGTGATGCTGACAGATTCGGAATTATTGATGAGAAGGGGAATTTTATTCCTGCAAACATTGTAATACCACTTCTTCTTGAACACCTGATTAAAAACAAGAAAATGAAGGGCGGGGTTGTCAGAACACTCGCAACCTCCCAATTAATTGATGAAATTTGCGATAAAAACAATATCAAGAATTTTTATGAAACACCAGTCGGTTTTAAGTACATAGGTGAGAAGATGCTGTCAGAAAAGATATTGATTGGCGGGGAAGAGAGCGGGGGATTAAGTATCCTTAACCATACGCCGGAAAAAGACGGAATACTTGCTGATTTACTTATTCTGGAAATGATAGCATATGAGAATAAACCACTTTCTAAGATAATCAAGGAACTATTCAAAAAA
>JAQVHJ010000383.1 GCA_028696285.1 bacterium | reverse complement strand
CCAAACGAATGCTGGAGTCGGTCATGTGCAGGGGCATTTCGTAATATGTCAAGCCTACATTCCAGGCTTTATTATCATGGTGATGCAGTCCCCATGAATGACCGTAACCGCTTTGAGGATACTGGTCAATGTACTCAGGGTAGAAATTCCGTCTGTAGTAATGGAGAGCATAACCGAAGTTCCATTGTTTATTGATCGGATACCCAACTGCAATGTGATTGGAAAATGAATCGAGAATTCCGTTCCCGTTCAGCCATTTCCTGTAGCGGGTCGGACGCTCACCATATTTCAATGCATCATAATACAGGTCTTCAGGCGAAAGCATCTCTTCAAAGAGAAGACAACCGGCATAGAATCCCGTCTTCTTATCTACATAATTTATCCCTTTAATTGCGGAGAGAGCGGAAGCTAAAAACGCCTCTTCAAATGAATTGATTCCGCGGGGTCTGTCGTCAAAGTTAAATGCATAGAAGTTTCGGAGGAATAAACTCAGGTTCCATCTTACATGGACATCGTTTTTTGGCGAGGTCTCAAGGACGAATGCTGCGGGATTCCACATTATAAAATTGAAATCATCGCGCTGAGCAAAATACGCCCCGCCCATTGCAAGCGGTTCTGCGCGGGAATTACTGAGGATTCGGTAATATTCCAAATTCCCGAAAGCAGATAATAAAACTAAAAGAAAAAATAAAATAAAAATGACTGTCTTTTTCATAATCGATCAGTTCCCGGATTTAATATTTATTCGGTGAAGCTCCGGTCTTCTTATAATGGAAGTATGATTCAAGAATCTTCCTGTGGTCAAATGCAATCTGGTCAGGAAGCCTATCTTCCGTGAAAAAATCGAGATTCCCCGCATCGTCTCCTGCAATAGGAACAGAACCCGGTTTCGGCTTAAGAATAAAGACCACGCTCAATGTATGCTGGCGCGGGTCCCGAGACGGGTCGGAATAAACATGAAAGAGCTCAACTAACTCCGCATCTATTCCTGTCTCTTCCTTAATCTCACGAAGAACAGCGGTCTCCGCATCTTCACCATAGTCAATAAACCCACCAGGAAGAGCCCAGCCCGAAGGCGGGTTCTTCCGGTGGATTAATAACACCCCAGAGGGGTATTGTATTATACCGTCGACTGTCGGAACAGGATTACGATATGAATTCAAAACTATGCTTCGGAATTATCATAGTCTTTGATGTTATGCAGGATATCAATGATCTGCTTTACCCCGGTAATAGGGATTATTATCCTGCTCTTCCTGCCCCAGCTCTTCTCTGTGATTCGGAGAAATCTGCCGTTCTGATTCTCCTTGACATCAAAAAAGAATTTCTTGTTCTCTACGAGTAATTCTCTTGAGAAGATTTCTTCTTCCATTTTCTACTCCTCTTTTTTTTCACTTTCCTCAATTAATAAAACACACCCTTTCTCACCACCGTCACCCTCAAAGAAATCTATTTTTCTTTCCAGGTAAATATTTCAAAACTGGTGGAGATGATGGGATTCGAACCCACGACCTCTGCCTTGCGAAGGCAGCGCTCTCCCAGCTGAGCCACATCCCCACCGTTATTTATAAAGAACTAAAATTCAAGCCCCGTAAATATGAATATTTCCAGAACTTTAAATAGTACCTTTCCGGTTCATACAACTGAAATACCGCATCTACTTTATTTACGCTTCTTTCATAAAGCAAGTAATTATATGTCAAAGGGTCCATGGGACGCTTCCCGATATAATCGATCTCATCGGGAAGATAACCGTTATTCTTTTTATATAAATTCAAACCCGTGAAAATCTCCTGCTCTAAATACTGGTTCAGCTTCCCGAAATTCTTCAGAACCTCCACCCCGTCTTCCTTCGTTGAAAGAAGATTACAGTAATTATAAAGAACCCTATCCTGCGGAAGAACCTGATTATCCTTCAGTACACGCTGAAGAATGGATATTGACCCGTTCAATTGAAGCATTCTGAGAAGGAAGTCCCACGCTGGATCAGATGCATCAATTGTATGACTTCCTAAAAAAGACTCTGCTGCGTTTGGTATCTCTGTTATCTTATCAGTTACGGATAAATACCCGATATATTCCCGGAATATAGCACGGGCTAAATATTCATCTGTCTTACTCACCAGGGAGAATGCCTGAGCGATGTACTCTGCGCGGGGCTTCTCGTCTATGGTCGTTAAATAGAGAATGTAATTTATCTCCGGCGATTGATTAGATATCTTATGAAAACTTTGCGCAAGGGTATTTGCCTTCACGGTGTTGTTCCTGTTTAAATACCGGAAACAAAGAGCTGAAACTAAGTCCGGGGAACCGGGATTATCCTGTACTAATAACTCCAACTCCTTAAATGTAAGGAAACCGGTCTTCTATTCACGGTTCAGGAAATAAAGTAAAGTATTCGGGGTAACAAAACCTTCCTGGCGATCTATCTCAATCCCCGCTTCATTTAAGAGTATTAATGTCGGGAAACCGATTACATTGTACCGGGCTACCGATTCAGTATCTTTATCACCGTTTATTTCATGGAAAATAAAAGGTTTTAACGCTTCGTGTACCTCCGGATTACGTAAGGTGTAAATCTTCAGGAACTTACAATAACCACAGTCTGTTCCGGAAAAGAATAAAATTCTGCGCCGGGTTCCGTCGTCTTTAACAGGAACCTGACTATTACGAGTATCTGAAAGATCTTTTAAAATACTGTTGTAACGCTGGTAATCATTCTGTAAATCGAAGGAAAGCTTCTCTCCGTCTATCTTTTCAAACGCAGATAGAGAAAGCTCCTCCTCAACCTTAAAATGAAAGAGCAAATAGAATAACAGATAATCTATATCTTCAGGATTTCTCGGATTTATCTTGGATGATGTTGAAAATAAACTATATCTCAATTCATTTAACAAAGGATTAGGAGCCCAGTAACTTAAATATTCACCAAACGCCTTATACCCCTCTCCTCTCCTCTCAAGACTTAAATAAAGAATTGCTCCATGTAAATAATAATTCGAATAATTGGATATATATTCCTTGCTATTTAAAGTTTTAGTGTAAAC
>JAQVHJ010000382.1 GCA_028696285.1 bacterium | reverse complement strand
ATAGTTTCTGTTCTTGGTGCTTATTTTGTCGGCAAGGAGATCTGGGATGACATTGAACGGATGCTGATAAAACTCTCAAAGAACCTTCCTGTAAAATTTATGGAACAGATTTACAGCTATATCCTGGAGAGGGATACAACGTTAACCAAATATTCAAATTTTGCAAAGAAGCAAAGATACGGCAAAGCTCCGTTCCTTCCGTCCGAAATTGAAGTTATCGAACAGAGCAACTCTAAAACTGTCAGGTTATTCTTTTCAAGAGCCGATATTAAATCTGTCAAGGATTCTTCTGTCCATATTCTCAGCATTAATGTTGATAAGGAAAAATTAAAAAAATTTGAGGATGGCGGTTCGTTATTCGGTATAAAATTAAGCATGAACAAAAATTTCCTTTTCTTCAGGTATTCACTTGAACTTTTCCAGTCATTGGATGCGAATAAATCCGGAGCAATAGATAAGAAAGGGCAGTGGATAGACCGCGGGATTTTCTACCGGAAAACATTAAGCATCGGCAGAATTAAATTCTATTTATCTTCAGGTATGATACAGGATAAATGCATGATCTGCAGCAGGGAAACAGAAGATGAATAGATGCATTTTCTGTGATATTATAAACAGGGAATCCCCCGCAGAGATTATTTATGAAGATGAATTTTCGATTGCATTCATGGATATTAATCCCGTCACCCCCGGGCATCTGTTAATAGTTCCAAAGAAGCATTTCAGGGTATTTACGGATATGGATGAAGTTAGTGCAGGAGAATTATTTTCCGCTGCACTGAAGGTCTCCCGGGCAGTCAGAAGATCTGAATTGAAACCGGAAGGACTTAACCTGTTTTTAGCAGAAGAATCCGCCGGGATGCAGGAGATATTCCATTGCCACCTCCATATAATTCCGAGATATTCCGGAGACGGATTCGGATTGAAGATAAAATATTCAGATGAAACAAAAAACCAGTTAAAAATAAATGCTGAAAAAATAAGGAAAATCTTATGACAGAAGAAGATAAATACAAAGAGATCCGGTCTTTCCTTGATGAAGAAGGGAAGATCAGGCAATGGCCTGCAAAACAGAAAAAGCAAGCCCTGATCCTTGAATATCTCTCCGAGAAATTTGAGAAGGATAAAGTCTATACCGAAAAAGAAGTAAATGAAATAATAAAACAATGGCACCTGTTTAATGACTACTTCATTCTCCGCCGCGGCTTGATAGATCACAACTTCCTCTCCCGAAAACCTGACGGTTCCGAATATAAGTTGGTGCCTGGGTCCACAAGTCCACACCACGTTGTATTGAAAAAGGAAGATTGAAAATATTAAATTGAAAATTGATAATACAGAGTCTATGCAAATATTGCACATGTTTAGTATGGGCGAAATTGAGAGAATCTGTAAGAATTGTATTGCATTTTAATACAATTTTTTTATTCAAATTTTACAATTCATGATTTATATCTTCTCTTTTTAATCCTGATAATCCCTGTTTAAAAATATTCTTGCACTCTTTGTCTTTTTAAGCATTTTGTGCTGTAAACAACTGCAATAGCCGCATCAATGCTATATTCACATTTTTTCTCGATTTCAGTTGTATCGTCATCGAAACTGTTTTGTTAGTGGTAAATGCAGGGTGGAGTGTGGAAAGTGGTGTGAAGATAAGAAAGATAAATTGGAAGAACACAGTATTATGTATCGTATATTTATATTTCAATTCTTTCGGTGATCGAATCACGAATCACGTTTCTTGGATATAACTTTGTATTTCTCAGGATGTCTGAATTTCTTACCCCAGTTTTCGTTTTGTTGATAGGTCCTTAATTTCTTCATATCGAATTCTGCGATTAGAATTGATTCTTTATATATACCTTCAATAATCTTCATATCTCTTGAAATTCCATCCTTACTTTTATTTCCTCCGGAGAAAGCAATTCCGTCAAATGCCATTGATCTTCCTTTATCTCTTTCTCCGGGGTAATTAGCCAATGCAATTCCAACCATATTCTCAAATGCCCTGGCGCGAAGTTGGGAAGTTCTGTTTATCTCCATCTCACAGGCATTGGGAATCAGAATTATCTCTGCCCCCTTGAGCATGAGAATCCTTGCAGTCTCCGGGAATTCCCGGTCATAACAGATCATTGCGCCCAATTTGATGATTTCTTTTCCCGTATCAAGATCCGCAGTAAAAAATCCTGTCCCGGGTGTAAGGATCTTTTCATCGGAGAATGCGCACGTATGAACCTTTGCGTAGGTCAGGATGCATTTTCCAAACCGGTCAATAACAGAAACAGTATTCCGGAACTTGCCTGACTTATACCTTTCAAGATAAGTCAATCCGACTGCAATCTTATTTTCCTTTGCAAAAATCCGGAACTTACTGAAAAACTCGCTCTTTTTATTTATTGCATCCTTTTCCCATTCCTTCCTTGTTAAACCTTTGCCCGGAAATTGGTAACCGTTACTCCACATCTCCGGGAACAAAACTAAATCCGCTCCAAGTTCCTTTGCTTTAGCGCAGTATTTTAAGCCCTTACAAAGATTCTCTGAGAGATTTCTTCCGGGCCTGATCTGAAGCAGCGCAATTTTAAATTTACTCATATCTCCTCCGGGATTTGTTATTAATCTAACATGTTTATGGATAAAAGTCAATCAATTGAAAAATATCTTGAAATTTATTTTGATTTATATTATACTAATTCAAATCTAAAACGGAGCTAAATTATGAAAAAGAAAATTATTATTATCGGAGCAGGCCCCGGAGGTTTAACCGCAGGTATGATCCTTAGCCACAGGGGATTTGATGTTACAATACTCGAGAAAGCCCCCGAGGTCGGGGGGAGAAATGCCGCAATAAAACTTGGCAATTTCACTTTTGATACAGGCCCGACATTTCTTTTAATGAATTTTGTTTTAAGTGATATATTCAGTGAAGTTGGCCGGCGACCTGAGGAGTACATGGAATTCAAACGGCTTGAACCGATGTACCGATTGAAATTTCCCGATTTTGAGATTTTTCCCACCTCAATTTATGAAGATATGAAAACTGAAGTTAAAA
>JAQVHJ010000381.1 GCA_028696285.1 bacterium | reverse complement strand
AAGGCAGGATGAATATCCTCTCGATATCTTAGTTAATGAGAATAAAGAGATAGAGATATTTACTTCGCAAAAACGGCATCTTACGATAAATTCAAGATTGGAACAGGTGAATGAAGAACACCTCGATTACTTAGTTTTATATTCAGCAAAGTTCCGGGATAATGAATATTTAGTTGTATCTGATTCATATATATATTTAACAGACTTAAATTATAACGTGAAGAAAAAATACCCGATTCCGGATGAAACAAAATTAAAATTCAACGATTATATGACATACGTGAAGATAGATTCATTTATCCTTGAAAATAAAATAATTTTAATAATTGAAAATACATTATTTCTTTTTGACCATACATTGCAACTTAAAAAAATGTTTATTTCTGATTCAATAATTCTTCAATCAGAACTTGTTGATCCCGTGTCAGGAGACCAATTAATCATGATCTCTGATGGGAGATATCTTTCCGCATTAAATACTGATTTGGAATTAGTTTGGAAGGAGAGTCAGCCGTTAAATATAAAACTGCCCCAAAAATTAATCGGAGTCGATCATTCTTTTATGTGTGACCATGAAAAGAATGCAATCATATTTTTAGAACAATCGGGAGAAAATACCATACTGTTAAAAAGGGAAATTGACACGAAACAAACGGAAAAAATCTGTGATTTGCATGGACTCCCCAGTACCCTGTCTAAATTTAACGATTCTTTTTGTGTCTCAATAACAGAACCGTCAAACGTAAGGCCTCTGGACTATAAATCAAAACTTTATTTCTTTAATAAGCAAATGAAGGTCGAGAATACGCTCGAGGTAATGTTTCCCATTGACGAGATTCATCAGATTGATGATTTCATGTTTTTATACAACTACAGTTTATACTGTGCATTTTACAATAAGAATTGTGAAAAGATCTGTACATTTCGAAACCTTAGGTATTTTGTCAATGAATTTATTTTCTCGGATATAGATTCAGACAACGACACGGATATTATCTTTTCCGGCATAAGCACTCTTCAGAACGGAGTGAAGTCATTAATAATATTCAGGAATAACAGGAACTTAATAGAAAAAGACTTAATTGATTCAAAGAAGAAAATTCAAGAATCCATTTCAAAACGTGATTATGTCAAGGCAATCACATTGATTAATTCGATTAAGTACAGCTACTATGCGCTCTCTCTCGATCAGACAGAGCTGAATCAACAGCTTGATGAAGTCGTGCGGTTGCAAAGAAGACAAAAGAGTATCAGGAATTATTTGAAGTTATTTTTGCACTTGATATTTATTATTCTGCTCATATTATTATTCTACAGGTATATCCGGAAATCATTCTTTGACTTTTTCATTAGGATCCGTTCAGAATTATATCTCCGGAAGTATTACCGTTTACGGAAGCCGCAGGACCTGGAAGCGGAGATTATTCAAGAACTTGATCTTGATTTCATCCATGAAGTTCCAAAGTACCTTCTCGGGATTAAGAATACAATCACCGGGATCGCAGACGGTTCCCTTGAGTTTGAGAAGAACAGGAAATATCTTGAATCAAACATCCAAGCCATCGTGAAAAAATTAAAAACATACTCCAAGTCCATCTCCTTGCTGATTGAAATAGGAAAGATCAATTTCAACCTGAAATTATTTACGAGAAAAGTAAAGCTCCTGTTTTCAGAAGTGAGTTCAATAAAGAAAAAGAATGACATTGACCTGATGTATTTTAATCTGCTGATTGGTGAACTCGAGATTCTGACTGTTAATACACTTAAGAATGAACTGAACAAGGAAAAATTTTCATTCCTCGATCTGATTGAGGATTCCGTATCAAATATACTTGCAGAGAAATGCGTATACAAGGAAAAAAACAGGATTAACCTTAAAGTTGATTACCCCGGGAATAAATATTTCTTTTATAATAAGCGTTTAATGCGTCCTGAATATGAACTGGGGCAGTCATTTCTAATTAATATTCTTCGGAATAGTTTTGATGCATTTGAAGGGATAGAAGATGATAGAGACAAGTACATTACTTTAAAAGCGGATAATGATAAGACAAGCATTATTTTATCAATCACGGATAACGCTTCCGGTATGGAACGTGAAGCAGTGGAGAGTTTTACTAAACTCGGTTATACCACAAAAGACACCGGTTCAGGTATGGGAATAACTGAAGAACGTATTAAAGAACTGAAGGATAGACTTAACATGCGGCTTGAGATTGATTCAGATTTAGGAAAAGGTACAAAAATGACATTGTACTTTCCTATTTAAATTTCGGGAGGGAAAAGATGAAATCTGTCTTGATTATTGATGACGGTGTTGCAATCAAACAGTACTGCGACCAGTTCTTGAGCATGTTCTTTTCATTTTCACATGCAAGGTACTGGGACGAAGCATATCGTGCAATCAATCAAAATCATCCCGATATAATTATCCTTGATAAGGTATTCAATATTGATAAAGCGGACCTTATCAATCCGAATAAGGATAAGGCAAAGGAAGGATATTACATCGCCAGGGAAATTAAAGAGAGATTCCCGGACTTGCCTATTATCATGATCTCCTTGTATGATCCGATAGGAACAGCTGAACTTTCACTCGAATTCGGGATTGATGATTTCATTGAATGGAATGCCCTCGAAATTGACAGGGAGATTTTAAAGGTGAAGATTCAGCGATTACTCTCTAAAAGTTGCAACGGTTATATAAAGGAAATAGTCAGAGCTTTTTATGATTTAGGATTTGTAGGGTATAATAAGGAAACAATAAATTTAATGGGAGAGATCAAGGATATCGCAGCAAATGACTCGAATGTCCTCCTGCTTGGCGAGACCGGGACCGGGAAAGACCTCGTAGCAAGAATAATTCATGCATTATCACCCCGGGCAAAGGAAGAGTTTGCAGAAATTAATCTCTCCGACCTCCCGGAAAACCTCGTGGAAGATGAAATATTCGGGCATGAGAAAGGTGCATATACCGACGCGAAATCGGAAAAGATCTCAAAGCTCGAGACCGTGAAGAATGGTACAGTACTATTCAATGAGATAGGGGATAT
>JAQVHJ010000380.1 GCA_028696285.1 bacterium | reverse complement strand
TCCTAAAAGCCTGAAGCAGGAAGGTTTCATCGTAAAAATTTATAATGAATTTGACAGTGATTCAGATAAATATACATACTCATTCAAGACTTCCAAGAAAAAGATAGCCTATCTTACTATCTTTGGCCTGGATAGAACCGGTAGAGAGTGGAAGCCCGATGGTGACATTGATTTTGACCGGGTTGACTTTGACGAAGGAATAATTAAATTTCCTGACCAGACACCGTTCGACCTGACTGATAATCCTCCTGAGTATTGGGATGGTTTGGGACTTACTGCTGCAGAAATAACGGAATTACAGACTTCAGAACAGGTAAATAACCTTGAGATATACCCGACAAGTTCAGAGTATAATTCAAATCCCAATTCAAAATTCAGGCTGGAAGTTACCTATCAGAGTGATGTAAAGATATTCAATCTTGGAATTAATATTGTTGAAGGGACAGAAGAGGTTAAAATAAACGGTGTAATTGCGACAAGAAATATTGATTACTATATTGATTACGAATTCGGTATTCTTACCTTCATAAATGCAGAGAAGATAAAAGGAAACGCACAGATTGAGATCAAGTATGAATACCAGCCTATAATTGCATTTGACCAGAAATACATTTACGGTGGAAGATTAGAATGGAACAACAAGAATAAATGGTTATTCCTCGGTTCAACTATTCTTGAAGAAAAATTTATTAAGCGCCGTGAAGATATCCCTCGGCCTGAAGAAGCCCCGAAGAAAAACACGGTTTATGACATCGATTCAAAGATAATTCTCGACTCTGTCAAGATCTCCGATGCATTTGAAATGATCCCCGGAATCAAGACTGCAGATATCCCGCTGAGCATCACACTGGAAACAGAGCTTGCAAAGAGCATTCAGAATCCGAATATTTTCGGGAAAGCTGAGATAGACACATTTGAAGGAACGAAAGAAGAACTCATGCTTCCGGTAGATGAAAGGATCTGGTCTCCTGCATCTGTACCTGCTGATGTAACATCTGATTCCAGAACTCAATTCATTACATCATACAGGAGAGTTGCGGATGACCCGTCATTTGAAAGCCCGTATAATAAATTCCGCTGGTGGAAAATTGATGAACCATCCGGAGAAGGAAGGCCGGAAGAACTCCTCCCGGATGAAACGCTGCTTCCGCAGAAACAGTCACTTGTAATTGAAAACCTTGACCCAGACGGATGGGGCGGGATTCAATATGCTTTTTCAAACAACCTTCTGGATTTTACGAATAAGACATATTTTGAATTTTGGATTAAGGCATTGGATTTACCCGGTCAGACCGGCCCATCCAATGCAATAATTCATATTGATATCGGCCTAATCAGCGAGGATTCAGATGGTGACGGCATACTCGACACGGAAGATGTAGGCCAGGACGGAATCCCGAATACAGGAGATTATGGTGAGAATGACAATCGCTTAAATGAAGGTGAGGATGTCGGATGGACATTTAAGAAACCGACATCATGGACATATGCTTCAACTGTAAAGATCGGTAACGATGATAAGTCCCTGAACTCAGAAGACCTTGACAAGGACGGAACCCTCGATACTCAAAACAGGTATTATTCTTATTCTTACGACGCGGCTGACCCGTTCCTGAAAAATTTAATTGTTGATTTTGAAGAGAGCGCCGGATGGAAATTGATTCATATCCCGTTTGATTTTGATGTCGCGGATGCAGAAGGAACCCCAAACCCGACAGCAATTAAGTATGTCAGAATCTGGGTTGAGAACACAGGAAACCAGTCATTTTTTAAGATTGAGGATTTTGCCTTTGTCGGTAATAAATGGGAAAAAGGTGTAGTAGAAAACGGAAGCGCTTCTGACTTCCTTAATGTACGATCGATAAGTATTAATGACCCTGAAGTTAATATCTATTTCAATGATGCTGTCAGGTCAAGTGAATATGACCAGGAAGCATTAGCCCTGGAATACGGGGTTACAGGAAATACAGATATGAACAGAATCGCAATTACCGAAGAAACCTTCAGCAAGGCCTTGGATATGAGGGATTATCAGCAGATCACATTTAAAGTTTTCGGGAGAAAAATAAATAACTCAAAAACAGATAAATCACAAATAGTAAATTTCCGTTTCGGATTGAATGAAACAAACTATTACCAGAAACAGTTCAAGGTTCACAAGGGATACTCTGCGACAGACTGGAAGGATATTCAGATCTCGTTAGAACCCTGGGACCTTGATAAGCTGGAGAAGGTCGGGACTCCAATGATAGATAATATCCGATACCTTGCCTTTGTTATTAATGTTAGTACAGGGCAGACAACCGAAGGTGAAATCTGGATCAATGAAATGCTTCTTGATAAAGTGAAGAAGAGAGAAGGTTATGCAAAGAGATTCGGGGTAATCACAAGTTATAATCAGTATTTAAATATTAATGCGGAAACCCGGGAAGTCAATCAGAATTACGCGTCTCTTGGAAGCAATAGGACAGGAAACTTACAGCAGGCGGAGACTCTGAACTTCTCATTCAATAAACTTACCTGGATGCCTTTACAATATTCATACAACAAGACTTCTACTGAATTGATGGATATCCTTGACCTGAGTCAATTGGAAAGCGCGATAGGACTCTCTGAATCAAGTTCTCATAACTTTTCAACAAGTTTCTCTTATCTCACTAAATTCTGGTCAGGCCTCCCTACACTTTCATATAATTACACTTATAACCAGGCAGAGTCATTTACGGGAACGGGAAAGGATATCTTTAAAAATGGCACATACTCAACAGGCCAGACCGCTGCCTTGAAATTTAACTTACCGTTTAAGATCTTCACCACATTCAATCTTGGCGGCGGGTATTCAGAAACTGAATCGAAATATAACAGGGATTACGATATTAATGCGGAAGATAAAATAAATTCAAAACTGAACGGGAGTACAGACGCAAACTTCGTTTTTGGAAAGTACCTCACTTTAAGGCCGGCTTTCAGCTTCACGAAAAGTTATGAAGATGAGTATCTATTGAGTCTTCAACAGAATCTGAATATCTCAACATCATGGGTCTTGTATTTTC
>JAQVHJ010000379.1 GCA_028696285.1 bacterium | reverse complement strand
GCTGCGCGCATCAATTCACCATGACTCAAACTCTTGATATTCTGGAAAACCTGTTCCCCGCCCAACTTTGCTGAGCCCAGGAACTGTCTTATCTTTGTTTCCGGGATATTATCAAAATGAAAGTTATCAAGAAGAATCTCCTCTTTATAAAACTCCTTAATATCCTGAGGAAGATACATCCAGTTAACGTTATCATTCCGGTAAACAGTTCCGGAATCTGGAGATTCGAGAGAAAGTAATAATCTGACTAACGTAGTTTTTCCGCATCCGTTCGGGCCCAGAACTGCAATGCGATCTTGAGTATTAAAATGCATCTCAAGATTGCTAATTACTTTTACACCTGAATATGATCTACAAAGATTCTCTGCAGAGATCATCTGCCGGTTATCAACGTAATATTCAGGAAATGAAAGATTGATCCTCTTTTCAATAAATGGTTTCTTCTCCTTCAGTTCTTCAACAGCCTTCTCCCTCCTTCTCTTCGCAAGCATCGCTTTCTTCATTAATTTCGCGGCTTTTGCCCCTACTGCACCTTTATCAGCAGCTCCGATCTTCTCCTTCTCCTTCTGAAATGACCATGTCTTTTTCCGGGTAAATTCCTTTTCAAGTTTTGCGATCTTTAACTTCAGCTCCTCTGCTTTCTCCAGTTTACTCTGAAAAACAAGATTCAAATGCTCCCTCAGAACTGAGTATCCCCCGTTCACAGCAGTTGACCTTCCTTTGTTCAGGAATATCGTCTTGTCCGCAATACTATCCATAAATACACGGTCGTGTGAAATGATCAGGAAAGTCTTTCCCCGTTTCTTCTCCTGCTTTATAAACGATTCCAAAAACAAACGCATATTAATATCAAGATGATTCAAGGGTTCATCAAGAAGAAATAGATCAAAATCCTTCACCAAAATACGTATTAAAGAAAAAATCTGTTTCTGCCCTTCTGAAAATTGATTAAGAGGTTTAAGCAGAACACCATCATTAAACCCGAATTTATGAAGAATTGTTTTTATTTCATTCTCCTTTTCAAATCCGCCAAGTAATGAATATTCCGAAACTGCTTTTGAATACTGTTCAGAACCTTCAGGAAATTTAAGCATTTTTTCCGCAGGGTAACCAAAAGGCGTATCCTTCAAAAGAAACCGGAGCACAGAAACATCCTGCAGTTCAATCGCTTGATATAGAATGGAAACAGTCACATTCCTGTCAAGGGTAATCGTTCCGGAATCGATTTTCTGTTCACCAGTTATACACTTAAAAAGAGTTGATTTTCCTGAACCGTTCGGACCTGTGATTATCATTACCTCACCCTTCTCCAGGTTAAATGTAACCTCATCCAGGATCTTCTTCTCAGGAATGGAGTATGATAAAGATTTAACATTAAGCATTACAATATCCTTCAGATGTTAAAAGATTAAATTAAAAAAATACAAACGACAGGAAAAATTATCTCTTCATTTCATAAAATAACCACTCTAATTTAATAGATACATTGTTTATTTTACTGTCAAATTAAATAAAAGTCAAGAAAAAAAATGAGCTGAGTGTTTACCGTTGTGCTTTTCCGGTGATTCTTTCTATTGTGATTTTAAATACTCGTGTTTGCTTTATTTGGGTAGGGATATATTTAATTCCCTTATCGAAAAATTCCGGGGTATATTTCCTTACTAATCCTTCAAGTCCCTTTTGTTTCTCCCCGTTAAACACCTCTTCAATCTTTCCAAAAATAATTACACTTTCATATTTCGTTGTGAACTCTTCAGGTAAAATCTCTGTTTCTCCAACGACACAGAACGATACATACGGATTCTGTCTAATATTATCAATCTTCTCCCCCTCAATCGCACAATGAAAATAAACACAATTATCAATCACACAGAAATTCAAGGGTACACCGTACGGTTTCCCTTCTTCAGAAACAGTTGATAACACCCCGAATTCTCCACTATTTAAAATTTCATAAGCATAATCTTCCGGAACCGCCTTGTCCTTTCTCCGCATCTCTCTCATGGAATTTCTCCTTATACCGTTATTTAAACTGAATATAAAAAAGTATTAAGTTCATCGATACTTCACCGTGGTTGAAACCACGGCCTACGAACATAAGAACAATAAATTGATTTAGAAACGTTTTTTCTTCCGCATCACGGTTATAGATTGCCAGGCATTTCACTTTGTTCAATGCTCGCAATGACGTTGACTGTTCACCGTTTACCATTCACCTTTCACCGTTCACCGTTTACCGTTCACCGTCTACCGTTCACCGTTTACCGTCTCTTCGCAACTATCAGTATCTCAAATGAGTCGAAGGTTATTTCCTTCTCTCTCGTGAAATTACCCGGTTCTCCGTGAAAGATCTCAATATCCTTAAATCCCGCCTGTTTCAGAAGCCAACCCATCTCAGAAGGAGTATAGTATCTTTCGTTAAACTTGATCTTCTGATTCTTCCCGTCATTATCCTTAAATTGCAGTGCGCCGGTCAATCTCGAAGTTACCAAATCCAAGTGCTCTCCGCCGCCGCTGGGGTTGCTCCTATGTGTATAAACAAACAATGCATTCAATGTAGTCATGATTAAACGTGCTCCGGGGTTCAAGGCTCTTGAGATATTTTTAAGGATCTTGAAATTCTTCTCATCCGTCTCCATTAAAGGGAATGCCCCTTCACAAAGCATTATCGCAAGGTCAAACTTTTTATCCAGCTTCATTTTCACCGCATCCATCTGAAGAAACGTCAGATTATCAAGACCCGCCTCTTTCGAATTCTTAACGGCCATATCCAGCATATTCTGCGAAAGATCAATCCCCGTCACAGAATACCCTCGCTTACCAAGTTCAATCGAATGTCTTCCTATCCCGCACCCGACATCTAAAATTTTTGTACCCTTATTAAAACCAATCTCCTTCTCAATGAATTCGACTTCCTGCAAAGTCCCGTGAACATACGGTTCCTCCTGATACCTCAGAGAATAATTCTCAAATAATTTCTTATACCATTGTTTCGTCATTTTTTTATCCAATCCCTAAACAAGGGTTTTTAAATTTTTACAATATATAATATA
>JAQVHJ010000378.1 GCA_028696285.1 bacterium | reverse complement strand
AAAACGTTTGCCAAGAAGCTCTACAATCCCTTTCAAATCAAAGAAATTTACCTCACGCTTCTTCTCCCGCCAGTGAACCTCATTGAAATCTCCTGATAATAAAATACTCAAACTCTCACTCTCTAAATCTGAATCTTCTGACTTGTTGAAAATACTTCCTATCTCAAATATCTTTACACTATCCCGCCCCCTGTTTAAATTCCTGTTCAAATTCCGGACAAGCCCCGTGAGTAAGGTCGGACGAAGCTTATTTAAAAATTGCCCAACAGGATTCCTGATCGTAATTAAATTTTCAGTGTTAGAGTAATACTTTAAATTATCTTCTGTAAATATCGAAATGTTGATAACTTCTGTTAGTCCAAGGCCGACAAGAACTTCACGGAGAAGGGAATTGAATTCAAATTGATGGTTAGGACGGCGGTCTTTGATGCCAAGCTTGGGAAGCGTAGTATTTAAGTTGTTATAGCCGAATAATTTCCCGACCTCTTCAATTAAATCTATCTCCCTGTAAACATCCTGGCGATAATCAGGGATTTGAAAATCGATATTGTCATCAGCATCCTTAATATATTTAAAATGCAAATCAGAGAGCATCTTAATGATTTCGCCTTTCGACAGTTCTGCGCCGAGAATCTGATTGGTTCTTGATACGCGAATGGTTATCACCTTTTCTTCAGGCAGTTTGGTCTTGACGACATCAATATTTGCGCTGATCTGTCCGTGTGATTCTTTCTTAACAAGATAAGCGACTCTGTCAGCAACGGTCTCCAATCCCTTAATATCAGTCCCCCTCTCGAATCTGTACGATGCATCTGTCTGTAAACCCAGTTTCTTTGCGCCCCTGCGGATAAGAACAGGATTGAAATGCGCCGATTCAATGAAGATATTCTTCGTTTCAAATGTAACTGCGCTGTCAAGACCACCCATTATCCCGGCAACTGCAAGCGGCTTAACCGCATCGGCAATCACAAGGATTGTATCATCTAATTTATATTGATTACCATCCAACAACGTAATCTCTTCCCCCTGCTTAGCTCTTCGGACAATTACCTTCCCGCCTTCTATCTTATCCTTATCAAAGATATGGACAGGGTGACCTAACTCAAATAATACATAATTGGAAATATCAACAATGTTATTTCTCGGCTGTAACCCTAAAGCATTCATCCTGAACCTTATTAAATCCCCCGACTCCTTAACTTCAACTCCTTGTATAACCTTGCCTACATATCTTCCGCAATCTTCGGCATTTTCAATTTCAATTTTAACATCAGAGATGAAGTCTGAATCGGATTCTATATATGGAAAAAGAAATGGGAGGGAGAGAAGGCCCGAAAGTTCGCGAGAAACACCCACATGGCTAAGTAGGTCGGGCCGGTTAGATTTTACTTCATACGACACAATGTAATCGTTAAGGTAATCTTTAACCTGCTTCCCTACCTCCCACTCTTGAGGAAGTATGAATATTCCTGAAGCATCACTTCCATATTGAAGTTCTTTCTGAGAGCACATCATCCCCTGTGATTCAACTCCCCTGATCTTGCTCTTCTTTAGAATAACTCCATTCGGAAGCTTTGCTCCTTCTAAAGCTAAAGGAACTATATTGCCCTCTTGAATATTGGTTGCGCCGCAGACAATATTGAGTACTCCCGTGCCGCTGTCAACCTGGCAATAGGACAATTTATCGGCATTTGGATGCCTTTCTATTTTAAGGATCTTACCTACAACCACATCTTCCAGAGATTCCAGTTCCCGATCAAATCTCGTGTCTTCAAATCCGAACATGATCATCTTCTGGGCAACCTCAACATAGTCCATGTCTCTGATCGGGATGTAGTCGTTTAACCAATTCAAACTTAACTTCATGCACTACCTGTTTTCGGTTTTCATTTAATCATAGAACCCTTGGAAGTAAAAAGTATATCATAGTTTTCTTTCCTTGTCAAGTCAAATTTTAAAAAAAATATTCCTATATAATAGAAGTTCGAGTTATTTAATTAAAGTTTAAGTAAAAGTTAAAGTTTTACGTTAATATAATAAAAAAAGGGCACTTTTCAGTGCCCTTTTTATTAGTTTTGATGTAAAATTTGGGGTTTTTATTAAAAACCGATAGAAATCCCGATCCGGTATTCCATTCCCTTCAGGTCAATTCCGACAGGATTACCCGACTCATCTGTAATTAATTTCCCGTCAAAATTCTCATCACCGGAATCGAAGAATCTCAGCGATTCAATCTCTCCGCCCCTGCTTACGATCTCTGCAAAACCCGAGATTACCGCTATCTTGAATTCCGCACCTATTCCCAAAACAAATCCGCTGTTCGTCCAGCCTCTGGCTATCATTGAATTCAGACCCCCGGTTACAACGGTTCCATAAGTTCCGCCGTACTCTAATCGGTAAAGAGCATAGGCCCAGGACCAACCGCCCATTCCATAAAAACTGATAGCGGAAATTTCATAGAACTTATATTTCAGCATCAAGTCAACAGGGAAAATATAAACCTCGTGATCAAGAGGAAAGCTTAAAATCTCACCCCAAAGATCAATCTCATACGTTGCAGACGCCTGCCCAAAATAAACTGAACCTGAACCTACAAGGGAGAATCCTCCGGGGAAATTCAGCTCCATCTGCATACCTACATCATATTTCTGTTTCAAAGTAACATCATCCCCCAATGCCCGAGAAAGGTCTGAGACATCCGGTTCATAAAATGACAAATAGAATTTTGTGCTGGGACCAAGCCCAAAAGCAAAGCTCACAATCAGCATTAATGCAAAAACAACCACGAACAATCTTGAACTCTTCAATTCACACCTCCTTGCTTAAATTACCTATATTATACCACACTTTTCAAACCAATTCAAGAAAAAACCACTCTTCCGTTAACCATTCACCATTTACAGGAAACTTACATTTCGAATCACGGTTCACGAATCACGAATCACGGATCACGTCTTACCGTTTACCGTTTTACATTTCAAATGTTTTAACCTTACTATGTATTTTGTTCAAATGATACTATCGAACACCGTTCGCCCCTACATATCGTATCAAATGTTTGT
>JAQVHJ010000377.1 GCA_028696285.1 bacterium | reverse complement strand
TTCCCAGTTCTGTAGAACCTCTTTTGAATCCTTCACCTTCTTCCCCCCGAAAACATGGGGATGCCTAACTATCATTTTATCCTTGATCCTGTTAATTACATTAATCAGGTCCATTCCCTTCTCTTCAGACGCAATATTTGCTCCAAATAATATAAGAAAAATCAAGTCGCCAAACTCCTCTTCAAGTTTTTCCGCATTTTTTTTATCAATACTGTCAACCACTTCATACGCTTCTTCAATAATATAAGGGCGGATAGATTCAAGTGTCTGTTCCCTGTCCCAGGGACAGCCTTTGTCTGAACGGAGTTTCTTCGTAACCTTTACCAATTCAGTAAATGCATCTCCAAGCTCTTTATATTTCATTTTTTATGCTCTTCTTTATGCGGACAGTTTTCACATGCAGATTTCGGGGATTCTTCCTTCTTCTCTGGTGCCGGTTTCTTCCTGTAATCTGTTGTGTAAAACCCTGAACCTTTAAAGATTATTCCGCTTCCGGAACTGATCAGTTTCTGAACCTTACCCTTGCATTTAGGGCAGATCTTTACCGGTTCATCCGACATCTTCTGGAATTTCTCAAACTCATATCCGCATTCGAGACATTCATAATTATAGGTGGGACTCATTTATTTCTCCTTTACTTTTTCTCGGACTAATTTTACATTATTCTGAAGATCACTGTTACCAGGATCGAGCTCCAAGGCCTTTTCCCAATTCTTCAAGGCTTCCTTATAATTCTGCTCAACAAAATAAACAGAACCAAGAGAATAATAACCGATATGTGAGTTGGGGTTAACCTGGATATATTTCATAAACGCTTTCTTTGCATTTGCATAATCTTTTAATGACTGAACATAAATCAATCCTGCCTGCTGAAGAAGGTCAGTTCTATTTCTCTTGTCATACTCTGAAGCAAATATAAAATAATCGGCAATTACCTTTGGCTGCCGATCAGCATAGGATTCTACTACTAAGTTATAAACGGAGAAATCTTTTATTCTATCTGAAATTTTTACAATTGTTCCTGACGAACCCGCGTAATCCTTTCCAAGGTATAGAAATAATGACCTCTTGATCTCAAACCTGAGGTCTGATGGGGTCTGTTCTGTCAATTGATCTAAATAAGAATAAAGTTTTTCATTCAAATTCAATTCCCAATAATAATCAGTAAGTTTATTCATCAAAAGAACTGATTTATTCCTATCCGATTTAACCGGGCCGAAATCCAATCCTTCACTGAACACTTTTTCAACAGCTTCAATATCATTATAATCCCTGTGCAGTTTACCTTCCCTGTAGACCGCCCAGAAATAATCATTTAAATCAACTTCAATGGTCTTTTTAATTATATTTATCTCTTCTGATGTTAATTTGACATCATCTCTTTTCTGTAAATCCTGATATATCAAAACTCTATCTTTTAAAAGATCTCTGAATTTCCTCAGCTCATCAATAAATAATTTATAGTATTCATCCTGTAACTTTTCATTTTTTACTGCTTTAGCTTTCTCATATACCTCATCGCGGTTCAATAACGTCTTTCTGTAATTAACTGATAGCATTTCAAATCTTCTTTCAAGATTCCTGAATGAAAAATCCTGTCGCCCTATTTTTTCCTTTTCAAACTCCAAAATTCTCGAATCAATCTCTAACTCAGTCCTCAACACTTGAAATAACCGGTCATATACTTTACGAGCTTCTTCTTCCTGCCCTGTTTCAAAATAAATATTCCCCAGCTTCTTAAGCGCGTTAACATTGATCGGTTCAATTTCAATTGCACGTTTAATATATTCAATTGATTCCCGGATCTTTTCCGGATCCCTGTTCTTTCCCAGATTATAAAGACAGATCCCCAAATTAAAGTTAATCTCAGAATATGAAGGTTTGTATTTATCCCCCTCCCTGAAATATTCCGCAGCCTTTTCAAAATATTCATCCGGGTTATCAGGGTTATCCATTACCCTGTTAACGGTTTCCAGAGAATCCTGGATCTGCCTGTAAAGGAGAATATATTGCTCCGGAATATTCGGTTCGAGTTTCCGCAACCTTGAATATACAATGAAATAATTTTTATAGCACTCTCTCATTAAAAGGAAGCAGTTTCCCATCCTGTAATAATTATTGAGGTATTTTGGATCATACTTTGATGACTTCTCAAAATATTCAAAGGATTTAACAGCAAGATTGAATTTATCCGCATCCATGAATTCCTTCGGAAGATTTGGCGGAAGATTACGTGTACTCACGAGATCCATTATTCCCAATCCATTCGAAAAATATTTACTTCCGATTAAAATTCTGTAATTATTCCCGGTCCAGAAAAGATTGAAAATAAAGATTAATATTGCTGCGCCAACCAGCACCGGGCGGAATCTTATAATGGTTTGTTCTTTAATTTGAATAAGGCAGTTCTTTTCTGTGTATTCTGATGATGCCAGGGTCTTTACTCTCAGTTTATAAATAACGGCAATGAACCCTATTGCGCTCCAAAGGCTTATCATGGGAGATGCATACCGCAGAACGACAGATACTAATTCATGAATCATCATAACAATGACCGTAATGAAAGCCCCGAGAAGATACGGAAATAATCTGTCATTCCTCAATGACCTTAAAAGCCGCAAGCCAAATATAAATATTGAAGCGAAGAACCATAGAAATACCGTAAATCCGAAAATCCCAAGCTCATTAGCATTTTCTATCACTTCATTATGAGGATGGCGCGCATGAGTATTTTGCCGGAGGAATTTCTTATCCATTAAAAACTGTCCCTGGTAATCAGGGTACAGGAGACGGAACATTCCGACCCCTACCCCCAAAACAGGGTTCTCCTTTGCCATCTTTAAGCCGACCGTCCACATTAAGTATCTCTGTCCAATACTCCCTTCCGAGAACTGAATCTGACGCTTCGTTGTCGCAATCCTCTTCTGTATCCCTACACCGGAAAGGAAGATTAAAAAAATCACAACGACAATTAGAACTCCCGCATATATGAGGAATTTCTTCCCGCTTTTCTTATAAGTTTCTTCTTCATGTTTCCGAGAGGTCAATTTAAGGTAGAAGTAAATAA
>JAQVHJ010000021.1 GCA_028696285.1 bacterium | reverse complement strand
CTGTACTTACATTAACAATATCTCCCCACCTCTCGTATTCATTGAAGCTTTTAAATAACTGCGGTTGGTCAATGAATTCGGGGATCTTATCTACTGAAGTCTGGGAAGGATGTCTTAGGATAAAGCCGGGGGGATAGTACTTAAGGTCAAATTCTTTTAAATATCCGGTTGACGGAACCAAAGCTCCGTAAAAATATTCCTTCAACCAGCTGCAAGAATATAAACTGAGAGCAGGGGATAAAATATATTTTGCAAGATCAACCTTATCCTGCGATCCCTGTTTGGCAAAGACTTCAATCCAGTCTTCATAATCAAGAACAGCCCTTTTAAATGGAATATCCTTCTTAATTATGTCAGCCATTTTTTTCTTTATCTTGCTTAATATCTCATTTGTAATGGGTTCACCAATCTCCAGCTCACAATATAATCCACCGGAGATTGAATGAAGAACCTGAAGCCGCTCTTTCTTCTTGAACAATTCCTTTACCGCAAGAATCAGTACAAATACAAGGCTCCTTTGATATATTCGAAGTCCTTCAAGATCGCTTATGGTAACAAACTTGATAGAATGATCCTTCTTCAGTTTGTGACTTAAATGAACCACTTCATTGTCAAGATAAGCAGCAAGATATTTCTTTAGCTCTTTCTCCGGCGTTTTCTTCTTAAGATAATCAAGAATAGTTTGACCCTTTTCTACTTTTTGAATCTTTTTATTCTCTAAAGTAATTTGAATCATTTAATTCTCCTTTTTTGGAAGATATTATTCTTTTCAGAAGAATAGTTTAACATATATAAAGATTATTTTCAACTGTTTTTTGGTGCCGGCCCTTTACTTTTTACTTTTCTATTTCTTTTTAAATTTAATTTCTTTTTAAAACCAAGACAAAAATTTTTGAGATTAAATAAATTCATATAAAAAAGAGTAAAAAGTAAAGGGCCGGCACCAAAATTTAAATAAATTTACATAAAAAAAGTAAAGGTGGGCACCAAAAATAAATTGCTTTTTTAAAATTGTTGTGTTATAATATTTCAAATTTATTTTGCGTGAGAATACAATGGAAAAAAAGATACCAAAAAATACAGTTAAGAGACTTTCTGTTTACTTACGATGCCTGAATAAACTCCAAGAGGACGGGATAGAGAATGTTTCATCTTCTGAATTTGGGGAATTGATCGGCATCAATCCTGCTCAGATTAGAAAGGATCTCTCATATTTCGGGGAGTTCGTAAGACAGGGACTGGGGGATAACATTGAGAAATTAAAGAATGGTATAAAAAAAATAATCGGTTTGAATGAGACGCAAAATATTATATTAATTGGGGTAGGAAATCTTGGCAAGGCAATTCTTAATTACAATGTTATTACCAAAAGGGGATTTTCCATTATTGCTGCTTTTGATAAAGACCCTGAAATGATTGGGAAGATAATAAATAACGTGGGGGTTTTTGATATTAAGAAGATCGACCAGTTTATTGCCGGAAAAAATATCAAATGCGCAATACTTACCCTTCCCCCGGACCAGATACGAAAAACAATAGAAAAGTTATATCAATTAGGGATTAAGGGATTCTTGAATTTTGCCCCTATTAGTTTGAATCTCTCTAAAGATATCCAGATTGTTAATGTTGATCTTTCGTCTTCTCTTGAAGTGTTAATGTTTTATTTAAGAAATAATTCAGAATAATTTTTGTCGGAAAGATTAAAAGAATTAATGATTTTCTGATGAAGTCAATGTAAATATTCAAAGAATTTTTCAAGGAGAAACTATGCAAACCATTATAAAAAATATCAATAAGAGAAAGTTATTAATCGGTATGATACACCTGCTTCCATTACCGGGCTCTCCGGGCTTTTCCTCAATAGAAGCAGTTCAAAAAAGAGCCCTTGAAGATGCTGTCGTTCTGAGCAAAGCAGGATTTCACGCGATCATGATTGAAAATTTCGGGGATACCCCCTTTTTTAAAACAAAAGTTCCTCCGGAAACCATATCTGCATTCACTTTAGTTGCATCAAAAATTAAAGAAAAGGTAAAGATGCCGGTGGGAATTAATGTACTTAGAAATGACGGTTTCGCTGCTCTTGCAATTGCAAATGCTATAGGCGGTCTTTTTGTTCGAGTTAATGTTTTTATATCAGCAGCTTTGACTGATCAGGGAATTATTGAGGGAAATGCCGCCGAACTGATCAGATACAGGAATCGCTTGAATCCTAATATTGCTGTATTTGCCGACGTCTCTGTGAAACACAGCTATCCGCTTTCGGGAACCGAGATAGACCTGTTTCAGGAGATTAAAGAAGCATTCTACAGAGGGAAGGCAGACGGGATTATTATCTCAGGAAGAGAAACAGGTTCAGGGCCGGATATAAGGAGATTAGAAAAGGTTAAAAGTAATTTAAAGGAGATACCGCTTATTGTGGGAAGCGGAACTAATTTAGAGAATGCACAGGAATATAAAAAATTTTTCAATGGATTTATTATAGGAACTTCAATTAAAAAGGGAAATATAACAACTAACCAGGTTGATTTAAAAAAAGCAACCGCAATGGTTAAGGAATTATCTTCCTGAAAAAAAGGGGAACAATGAATAATGGATGAATCAAAATTAAAAATCAGTGACCCGGTTTATGACAGAAAATCAAAATTTATCGGGGTGTGCGCGACGGTATCTTCGAAAAAAGAGATTGATGAGGTTTTAACTTTTATTAAGGAAAAGAAGGAATTTAAAAAACCGACTCATATTATCTCTGCTTACAGGTTTATGAAAGAGGATAAACTTGTTGAAAAGAAAAATGATGACGGGGAAACCGGAGCAGGATTCAAATTACTTGAACTTCTTAGAAGGAAAGGAAAAGAGAATATTCTTGTCGTGGTTTTAAGATGGTATGGCGGAGTAAAAATAGGTTCTGATCGCTTTCGGCATATTGTCGCCGTTGCTGAAGCAGCTTTACCTGGAGAATAAACCATTTTTATTCCAACATTGCATTATTTATGATAAAACTCCATGGTTTTATAGTCTATCTCACTGAGTTTTTCACTTTGTCTCACAAACCCCCCGGTTTTGTGAGAATATTCACAATTTCGCAAAAAAATTCTTGACTTTAATATTAAAATAAATTATAATAAAAATCACTTTCATTAATAGTTCATTAAATCAAATAGGAAAATTTTAGGAGATAATCATGTCAGAAAAGACCAGTGGAAAAGTAATGGTTGTTGGCGCAGGAATTGGGGGGACCCAGACAGCTCTTGACCTTGCCAATTCCGGTTACAAAGTTCTTCTAGTTGAGAAGAAGACGAGTATTGGCGGAGTAATGAGTCAATTAGACAAGACCTTTCCGACCAACGACTGTTCAATGTGTATATTATCCCCGAAATTAGTTGATGCAGCGAGAAATAAGAATATTGAACTGATCACAAAATCAGAAGTAAAGGAAATTAAGAAAAGTGGAAAGAATTTTAATGTAAAGATTTTACGAAAAGCGCGATTTGTTGAGATTGACAAGTGTAAAGGTTGCGGAGACTGTGCGGAGGCCTGTCCAGTAATCAAGACCAATCCTTACGAAGAATATCTTGGGAACCGCAAGGCAATTTACCGGTTATTGGAGCAGGCCACCCCGAGTGCATTTAATATTGATAAATTAGGGTTATCCCCCTGCCGTGCAGCTTGTCCGCTGCATGTAAATGCCCAGGGTTATCTTGCCTTGATCTCAAAAGGAAAGTATAAAGAAGCCTTTGAGCTTGAGATGGAAGCGAATCCTTTTCCTGCAACATTTGGCAGGATTTGCACTCATCCCTGCCAGGAATCCTGTACTCGTGGTAAATATGACGGCAGCTTAAAGATCCGAGATTTAAAGAGGTCCTTAGTAGATTTCAATAAAGAGATTGATTATAAACTACCGGAGCAGCAGGAATCCAACGGGAGAAATATTGGTATTATTGGAGGTGGTCCTGCTGGTATGATGTGCGCGTATGAATTGAAGAAGAGTGGTTATAATGTAGAGATCTTTGAAGAACTTGACAGATTAGGCGGAATGATGTATGTTGGAATTCCTGCATTCAGGCTTCCGAGAGAAGTTTTATTCAATGAAGTTTCCCAGATTGAAAAGATGGGGGTAAAAGTTCACTATAAAACAAGAGTCGGGAAGGATATCAGCTTTGAAGAAATTCTTAATAAATTTGATGCGGTGTTTATCGGTACCGGTGCACATAAAAGCAGGAGCATGGGAATACCCGGAGAAGAGCTTGCCTGGGGTGCGGTTGAATTATTACGCAAGTTAAGTTTAGGAGAAGAAGTAAAGCTTGGGAAGCAGGCGATTGTAATAGGTGGTGGTAACGCAGCCATTGATGCAGCAAGAACTCTCAGGCGGAAGAATGTAGAGGTTGAGATAGTTTACCGCCGCGCGCGGAAAGAGATGCCTGCGGATGATGAAGAGATCCATGAACTGATGGAAGAAGGTATAAATATACAATTCCTGACAAATCCCATTAAAGTAAATACAGACGGTGATAAAATTAAATCAGTTGAATGTATCAGAATGGTGTTGGGAGAACCCGATTCATCCGGAAGGCGAAGGCCTGTTCCTGTTGAGGGAAGTCAATTCACAATGGAAGTTGATATGGTAGTCATGGCGATCAGTCAGGAATCTGATCTTGAATTTGTCGGGGATAAACTTGATTTATGGAAGAACAGCAGTATAATTTCCGACGATATTTCATTTCAAACAAGTTTCCCAAAAGTTTTTGCCGGTGGTGATGTAGTAACCGGGCCTAAAACTGCAATCGAAGCGATGGGCGCAGGGAAAAGAGCGGCAATTTCAATAAATAAATTTTTAAACGGTGAAGAGTTGAAGAAAAGCCGTGAATTTGAAGGGCCTTTTGAAACTGAATATGATATTGATTTCGAACACTATCCGAAGATTACACCGTATGAAAAGGATTACCGTGATCCGGAAGAGAGAATAAAAGATTTTAATGAAGTTTCAAAGGGATTTACTCAGCAGAATGCGGAGGAAGAAGCGAAGCGATGCTTGCATTGCGGAGACTGTTCCGAGTGTATGGAGTGTGTAAGGGCTTGTGAACCCGGAGCGATATTCCATGATATGAAGGATATTGAAGATGACCTGGAGGTTGGAGCAATTGTCCTTGAACCCGGGTTTGATGAGTTTGACCCGGTCATTTTACAGAATTACGGGTATAAACGTTTTCCCAACGTTGTTACCAGTATTGAATTTGAAAGAATTATGTCTGCTTCAGGTCCTTTCAAGGGGCACATATCACGCTTGTCAAAAGATCACGCAACCCCGAAGAAAGTTGCCTGGATCCAGTGTATAGGTTCAAGAAACACAAAGATAGGGAGAGGTTACTGCTCTTCGGTCTGCTGCATGTATGCAACGAAGGAAGCTGTAATTGCGATGGAGCATTCTCCCGGCCTTGAAGCGACAATTTTCTATATTGATATCCGATCATTCGGAAAGGATTTTGATAAATATATTGACAGAGCAAAGAATGAGTATGGCGTAAGATTTATTCAGTCAAAAGTGGGCCAGATACTTGAAGATGAAAACAATAATCTTACGATTAAATTTGAAGGGGATAACGGAGATGTTGTTTCTGAGAAATTTGATATGGTTGTTCTTTCTGTCGGACTCGATTCACCTTGTGATGCAAAGGAATTTCAGAAGATTGCAGGAATTGAGTTGAATGAATTTAATTTTGCAAAGACACATGAATTTGAACCATTTAAGACAAAGGTTGAAGGGATTTTTGTCGGCGGAGCATTCCAGGGTCCGAAGGATATCCCTGAAACAGTTGCCCAAGCCAGCGGTGTTGCTGCGGAGGTCGATGCATATCTTACCGAATCAAGATTTACAGAGACAGAGAAGGAAGGCATCTTCCCTGAAATACCGGTTATCGGTGACCCGCCGAGAATCGGGGTCTTTGTATGTCATTGCGGAGTGAATATAGGAGGATACGTTGATGTAGAAAAGGTTTCTGAATATGCAAAAACACTTCCTTATGTTGAATATTCAACCTGCAACCTCTATACCTGTTCAGCGGACACACAAGTAAAGATTAAGGAACTCATTGATGAATATAAATTGAACAGGGTAGTCGTTGCGTCGTGTACGCCGAGAACACACGAACCCTTGTTCCAGTCAACAATTCAAGAAGCGGGTTTGAATCCATACCTGTTCGAAATGGCAAATATCCGTGACCAGAATTCCTGGGTTCACATGTCGTTACATGTCGAAGCGACAGACAAAGCGAAGGAACTGGTGCGCATGGCAGTGTTTAAAGCGGCATTGCTTGAACCGCTGCATACTCAGAAGATTGATATTACAAAGATTGGTCTTGTTATCGGCGGTGGAATTACAGGCATGAAATCCGCATTAAAGATTGCAGAAGCGGGATTTGAAGTGTACTTAGTCGAGAAGGAAAAGGCCCTTGGCGAGCAGGCAAGATTTATTTTTGAATCTGCCGACGGGCATGACGTTCAGACTTACCTGAAGGAGTTGGAGAAGAAAATTGAAAATGAACCCAAGATTAAGGTATTTAAAAATTCAGAGATCAAAAGTATTGATGGTTTTGTCGGTAATTTCAAGTCAAGGATTCTTGTCGATAATAAAGACCTTATGGAGATTGAACACGGCATAATAATTGTTGCGACCGGCGCAGAGATGTACACTCCCAAGGAATATCTCTATGGGAAGAACAAGGCCATACTTACCCAGCGTGATTTTGAGAAGGTCATGTATGAAGATCCGAAATCACTTTCAGAGTTCAATACCATTGCAATGATCCAGTGTGTCGGCTCAAGGAATGACGAGCATCCTTACTGCAGCAGGATCTGCTGCACAGAAGCTATTAAAAATGCAATTCATCTGAAGAAACTGAAACCCGAATCGGAGATTTATATTTTTTATCGGGATATCAGAACCTATGGATTTAAAGAGAAATTATATGAAGAAGCCCGGGAAAAAGGCGTTATTTTTATTAAATTCGATGATGAGAAACCGCCTGAAGTATTTGAAGAGAATGGAAAATTAAAGATAAAGGTTTACGACATTGTACTGAGGAAGACCTTTGAATTGGATATCGATAAGGTTATCTTGAGCGCAGGAATAGTTGCCACACGCGGTTCAAATGAAGAGCTCGCTCAGATGCTGAAGGTTCCCTTAAATGCCGATGGATTTTTCTTGGAAGCGCACATGAAATTGAGGCCGGTTGATTTTGCTACCGACGGAATTTTCCTTGGAGGCCTTGCGCATTCACCAAAGATGATTGATGAATCCGTATCTCAGGGTTATGGCGCCGTAGCAAGAGCTCTCACTGTTTTAACCAGGCCGTATATCGTAACCTCCGGTGTCGTGTCTGAGGTTAATGAAATGAAATGTGACGGGTGCGGACTATGTGTTACGCTTTGTCCGTATAAAGCAATTGAACTCAAGGAGAAGAAGCTATTCGGTGGAATGAAAAAGGTTGCAGAAGTCAATGCAGCATTATGTAAAGGTTGTGGTGTTTGTGCTGCGTCCTGCAGATCGAATTCAATTGACCTTAAGGGTTTCACAAATGATGAAGTGATCAAGGAAATTGACGCGCTCGTTTATCATAAATAAAACAAGGGAGATTAAATAATGTCCGAACAGAATTTTGAACCTAAAATACTTGCATTCTTATGTAACTGGTGTTCGTATGCGGGAGCGGATCTTGCCGGAACTTCCAGAATCCAGTATCCCCCGAACATCCGCGTAGTAAGGGTTCCCTGCTCCGGAAGAGTCAACCCCCTCTATATTATTAAGGCATTGAAGGATGGTATCGACGGGGTTCTTGTTTCCGGTTGTCACCCTGGTGACTGCCATTACCAGTCAGGAAATTACTATGCAAGAAGAAAATTCAATATGATTAAGAATCTTCTTGAATATATGGGAATTGAGAAGGGAAGAATTCACTTTTCATGGGTATCAGCTTCTGAAGGAGGGAAGTTTGCTGAAGTCGTTAAACAGGTAACAGAATCTATCAAAGAACTGGGACCCAATAAAATGAGATTATTTCAAAATATTAAATGAGGTATTTCATGGAAGTTAAAATTAAGGAACGGTTAAGTCAGTTATTTGACGAACAGAAAATTAACTGCGCAATCATATTCGAGAAGGGAACAATGCCCGATAAGAACGCTCCGAACATTATTTATAATAAGGAAGGGTTGAATAATTTAGTCTGGAACAGCATGAATTGGAATAATCTTGCAAATTACTTACCGAAACTTCTTGGGAAGAAGATCGGGATTGTTGCGAAGGGTTGTGATTCAAGATCGATCGTTTTGCTTATGCAGGAAGAGAAAGTAAAGCGTGAAGACCTGTATATAATCGGTATCAACTGTACCGGTATGATTGACATGAAAAAGATTGCAAAAGATTTCGGAGCGGAGATATCAGAGACCATTTTTGAAAAAGATTCAGTGAAAGTAAAGGGAAAAGCATCAGAGAAGGAATACAAGGTGAAAGACTTTTTACTCGAGTCATGTCAAGTCTGCAAATATCCATCTCCGGTTATCTACGATGAAGTTTTAGGGGAACAGGTCAAGGGTTTTGAAGGAGATAATTATCAGGACATAACTGAATTTGAAAAACTTTCTTCTGAAGAAAGACGTGAATATTTCTACAAGGAATTAAGCGGGTGCATAAGATGTTATGCATGCAGGAACTCATGTCCGTCCTGCTACTGCCAGGAATGCTTCGTTGATTCAAACCAGCCAAAGTGGCTTGAGAAGGGACAGAATATTGACGATATATTTTTCTATCATATAGTTAGAGCATATCATATGGTTGGCAGATGTGTCGATTGCGGAAGCTGCCAGAATGCATGCCCGATGGATATTAATATTTTGAAGCTCACAAAGAAATTGAATAAGGATGTAAGAGAACTATATAAATATGAATGCGGTTTGGATCCGAAAAATACGCCGGCTCTCTCGACGTTTGAACCCGATGATTATAATGAATTTATAAAATAAATGAGGATTATCTGATGAAGAAGGTTACTAAAACAGAGTTTATTAATTTTCTGAAGAAGCAGTCAGAAACATTTGATATCATTGCTCCTATTAAAGGGGATAAGGGAATTGATTATGACATCATAACTGATTTTGATAAAATTATTTTTGACCATGTTAATACGGACCGTTCATTCAAGAGATTTCTATTTCCTCAGTCTCAAACATTATTCGAGTTCAAGGAAGGTGTAATTACTGAAGCGAAAAAGCAGAATAAGAAAAAATTTATAGTAGGTATCCGAAATTGTGATATAAATAGTCTTAAGGTATTTGATTATAATTTTATTGAAAAGGAACCTGTCGATACGTTTTATAAGGAGCTTCGGGATAATACAATTCTTATTACTGCTGCATGCCCTGCAAGCAATTCCACGTGTTTCTGCACTTCTTTTAAAATTGACCCGCTCAGCATTGGCCATGGCGATATCGGAATTTTATTTGATAAGGAAGAAGACTCGTTCTATATTCAAGGCAATTCATCTGCCGGGAAAGATATTGTAGATGGACTGAGCACAAAAGATACCAGTGATTTTGATCAAAAGAAAGAAAAGTATAAAAAGAATCATGAAAAGAACCGGGACCTGATTAAAGATAAGAATCTTGTAGAGATTTTCCAATCTAAACTTGAAGATGAAAAGTGGGGAGAGATATTTAAGGGGTGTATAGGGTGCGGGGTATGTACTTTCTATTGCCCGACCTGTTACTGTTTCGACATAGAAGAGCAGGGAAAATTCTGGAATGGAAAACGCGTCCGGAATTGGGACTCGTGCATGTTCCCAATCTATTCAAAGGAAACAACCGGGCATAATCCCAGGCCAACACAGAAGGAACGTTACAGGAACAGGGTTCTTCATAAGTTCTATTATCAGTTGAAGCATAATAATGAGTATGGTTGTGTCGGATGCGGGAGATGTATTACAAACTGCCCGACAAACATTGATATACGAAATATAATAAAAACTTTTATTTAATCTGAGGTGCAATATGAAAAATACTTATATCCCGATTACCATGGAGGTCGAGAAGAATTACTTTGAGACTTCGGACAGGATGATCAAGACATTGCGTTTGAAATTCCTTGACGAGAGATTTGATTTCGAACCGGGACAGTTTTGCGAATTTTCTATTTTAGGTAAAGGCGAAGCTCCTTTCGGAATAGCATCATCTCCTTTTGATAAGGCCGGTTTGGAATTCTCCATCAACCGTGCCGGAGTCGTGACAAAGGCAATCCATGAATTAAGGATAGGTGAGAAAGTCGGAATCCGCGGTCCATTGGGTAATTACTACCCCGTAAAAGAAATGGAAGGATATAATGTTGTTGTAATCGGCGGAGGGTTTGCATTTACGACTTTAAGATCTTTAATTGAATATATGCTCAACCCTGAAAGAAGGGGTAAGTATAAAAGCATTAAGGTTATTTACGGCGCAAGAAATCCCGGCCTTCTGCTATACAAAGACCTTCTGGAAAATTGGGAGAAGAGAGATGACATAGGAACTTATTTCACGATTGATACAAAAGTTGAAGGCTGGAATAAAATGGTAGGTTTTGTTCCAACTATTACAGAAGAGGTTGCTCCTTCGCCTGAGAATTGCTATGCGATTGTCTGCGGCCCGCCGATCATGATTAAATTTACTCTTCCGGTTTTGCTGAAACTTGGTTTCCCGAAAGATAAAATTGTTACATCTCTTGAAAGAAGAATGAAATGCGGTATTGGAAAATGCGGGCGATGTAATCTCGGTGAATTCTACGTGTGTAATGACGGACCTGTTTTTAATTTTGAACAGTTAGAAAAACTCCCGAAAGAGGTTTAATATGTCAGACAAGAATATTCTGATTATCGGCGGCGGAATCGCCGGGATTAAATCTGCATTGGAACTCGCCGTACATAATATCCCGACAACAATAATTGACAAGAGCCCATTTTTATCCGGGAAACTTGCACAACTTGATAAGCAATTTCCAACCAATTCCTGTACCATGTGCCAAATGCTACCCCTGACAAATGAACTCGGAACTTCTGAATTTTGCTTAAAAAGAGAATTAAATAACCCCAACATTACTTTACTCCCGTATACAGAGATAATTTCATATCAAAAAACTAACGAAGGATTTTCTGTTGAACTGAAGAAGCATCCTCGATTCATTGATAATGATAAATGTATTGTGTGTCATAAGTGCAGCGAAATCTGCCCGGAAAAAACTGACAGTGAATTTGAAGAAAAATTAATTAAAAGGAAAGCTGTTTACCAACTGTTTCCTAATTCACTTCCCAATAGTTATATTATTGATGAAAGGACCTGTACAAAGTGCGAGAAATGTGTTAAAGTATGCCCGACCAATGCAATTGACCTCAATGCAAAAGAAGAGATTAAAAAAGAGAATTTCAAGAATATTATCATTACTTCAGGATTTGATATTTATGATCCGACAATTGATTCCGAATATGGGTACGGAAGATTTAAAAATGTTTTTACCAGTATGCAGATAGAAAGAATGCTCAGTCCGATGGGACCATTAAACGGGAACCTGAAAAAGAAATTCCATAAGAACGCTAAATTTGCATTTATCCAATGTGTCGGGTCAAGAAATAAAGAAAATCCCTACTGCTCTTCTGCATGCTGCATGTATGCGTTAAAAGAAGCCGGATTAATAAAAGAAAACCTTCCCCAGTCAGAGATATTTATCTTCTTCATGGATGTCAGAACATTCGGAAAGGGATACTACATGTATGGGGAAAATGTAAAGAAGAAAAAAGATATTCATTTTATCAATACCAGAATTTCTAATCTTGAAGAAGTCACCGATAATAAATTATTAATAAAATATGAAGATGAAAAAGGAACTCTTGTAAAAGAACAATTCGACGCAGTAATCCTTTCCACAGGCCAGTCAATCAATATTCCGGAAGCATTTAAAAGTATCACTGATAAAACAGGGTTTATTAGAACAGATAAATTAGATGTTACACAAACGGAAGAACCAGGTATATTTGCCGTCGGGTCCGTTATAACTCCCGTTGATATTCCCGATACGGTTACTCAGGCAACAGGTGTTGTTTCGCGCTTAGTTGCTAAGTACAAAACAGAAAGAGAAAAGATTGACTTCTTCCAAATTAATGATGAAAATCTCGGCGTAATAGTAAGCAATGGAACACAAACTTTACCAGGAACAGTTATTGATACATTGACTAAATCAAAGAAAATTACCCTTTTCAAAACAATGAATTATTTTTACCTCCCTGAAAATTTCCCGGATTTTCTTAAGATGGTAAAGGAGAAAAACCTTAATCGCCTGCTTCTTTTAGTTGAGGACCCGTCTCTTGACAAGGGATTTATTAAAGAAAAAATCAAGAGGGAATTGAATAATTCCAATGTCCATGTCGAAATAATGAAATACTCTGAAATATATGAAGAACAGGCAATCAAACAGTTACTTAACTTTTATATTGAAAAATTGAGAAATGAATCAGCATTCATAAATCGGACAGATACATTTAAGAATTTTAAGGTATTAATTGTCGGCGGTGGGCTTGCCGGAATCTTAATTGCGAAGGAACTTTCGGACGCAGGTGTGCTTGTGGATTTAATTGAAAAAGAAGAATCTCTCGGGGGAAATATTAAAAGAGTCAGAACGTCATTAGACGGGAGTGATATCTACACAGTTGTCAAGGAGAATATTGAACAGCTTGAAGCATCTGAGAAAGTGAAGATTTACCTCTCTGCATCCTTGACATCTCTCTCTGGAAATTTCGGTAAGTATGGCGCGAGTTTTAAAACAGGGAATGAAAATATTTATCAGGAATATTCAATCGTTATCCTTGCAACCGGTGCATCAGAAAACACAGATAATCATTTCGGTTATGGTGCAAATAAACTTGTGTTAAGCCAGTTGGAACTTAGCGATCAGTTAAAGAAGAAAGATTTTTTAAGTGATAAGAATGCTATCGCAATGATCCAATGCATAAATTCAAGGACAGATGCTTATCCGTATTGCTCAAGAGTCTGCTGCTCTGCTGCAATTAAAAACGCATTGAAGATAAAGGAGAAAAATCCAGGGATTGAAGTTTATATCCTTTATAGGGATATTATGACTTACGGGAAAAATGAAATAAAATATCTGGAAGCCAGGGAGAAGGGAATAGTTTTCTTGAAATATAACAATCTTGACGAGATCGGAAGAGCGTCGTGTAGGGA
>JAQVHJ010000376.1 GCA_028696285.1 bacterium | reverse complement strand
GGAATTTTTGATTCTTCGAGAACATCGAAAGCGTCAAGAAGCCATTCCAGTGCTTCCTCCAATGAGAGAGGCTGATATTCATTTTGAATATATTTCACTTCAAGATCAGTATTTTTCAACACCAATGTTGGATGAAGCCTGATAAAATCAATCTTTGTATCTGCCAAATCTTTAACTGACTTAATAAATCTTCTTTTAGTGTCACCAGGTAAACCCAGCATCAATTGGCCGACAACCTTTAGCCCTGCGCTTTTAAGAACTTTAATATTATTGATGATATCGTCACTTGAGTACTTCCTTCCTGACTCTTTTAAAACAGCGGATGACATGGATTCTACTCCCAACTCTACTGTCGTGACATCATATTTTTTCAGTAACCTGATTACTTCTTTTGGAAATGAATTTGGATGAGCTGAAATCCTTATTCCATTCACGGAGTCCTTAAATTCATCTGCAATTTTTAAATACATCTCCTGTTTGTCTAAAGGCATGCTGGTAAAACTGCACCCGAAAAAAGCTATTTCTGCATCCCCGCCTTTCGGCAAAGTATCAATTGCTGCAGATATTTTTTTCCTGATTTGAATTTCAGCGGGAGCTACAAACACATCGTTAAGTATCTGCTGATTACAGAAAATACAACGTTGCTGACATCCGAGATACGGCAAAAAGATTGAAATAATTTTCATTCGTAATTCTCTCCTGAATATCCGAAAATAAATTTATGTTACTGAATATTTCCCAACGCCTTCAGGGCGTTAAATGCGGCATTCTGCGCCGCCTCCTTCTTATTCTTTCCGTTTCCGCTTCCGTAAATTTTTTTTCTGAATACTACGTTTATATAGAAAGTTTTTTTATGTTCAATTCCTTCTTCTTTCTCAACCAGGTACTCCGGCAATTCATTGAATTTCTGCATGAAATATTCCTGAAGCTTGCTTTTGTAATCAGTGAACATCTCGTTATCAATGATAGCTTCTATGTTCTTTATGAAGCAGTTAAATATAAATCCTTTTATGAATTTAAATCCCTGATCAAGATATAATGCTCCGAGAAACGCTTCCAAGGTATTTGAAAGGATGCTTTCCCTGATGCTTTTTGATGATTTTAATTCACCCTTGCTCAGGAGCAGATAGTCTCCTAAATTCAACTCCTGACATACATTCGCCAAGTTTTTCCTCCCGATGATTTTCGCCCTAAGTTTCGTTAAAAATCCCTCATCCTTAGCCGGAAATCTTTTGTATAAAACATATCCAATCCCTAAAGATAAAACAGCATCCCCAAGGAATTCCAATCTTTCGTTATGTTCATTCTCCTCTGTATAATTTTCATTTGCATAGGATTTATGAGTAAGAGCTAAATCAAATATATCAATATTATTCGTTTTAATATTGAGTGATTTTAAAAGGCTCCGGAGTTCTTTTTCTCTTTCCGGGAGAATTGTTCTGTTTTTTCTTTTAGCCATTGAACTTTTTAAAAATCAGTGTTGCGTTATGTCCTCCAAATCCGAAGGAATTGCTTAATACCGCATTAACTTTTACTTCTTGTGCTGTATTCGGCACATAATCCAGATCACATTCAAGATCCGGTTCATCCAAATTAATTGTGGGCGGAACGATACTCTCTTTAATAGCCATTAAACATGCCACCGCTTCAATCGCCCCTGTTGCCCCGAGAGCATGGCCATGCATTGATTTCGTAGAAGATATCGGGATCTTATATGCATAATCTCCGAATGCTCTCTTGATTGCTTTCGTTTCCATTACATCATTCAATTCTGTTGAAGTTCCGTGAGCATTTATGTAATTAATCTCCTCTTTAGATATACCTGCATCTTCAATTGCGCAGTTAATCGCCCTGAATGCCCCATCACCTTCCGGATGAGGAGCAGTTTCATGATATGCATCAGCAGTATTGCCGTAACCGATTATCTCCCCAAGGATCTCTGCACCTCTCCTCTTTGCATGTTCAAGGGTTTCCAGGACAAGGATTCCGGAACCTTCTGCTATGACGAACCCGTCACGGTTCTTGTCAAAAGGCCTTGATGCTTTCTCTGGAGAATCGTTATGCGTAGAGGTAATTGCTTTAATGGCAGCAAAACCCGCGTAAGCCAGGGGTGTGATTGATGCTTCAGTCCCGCCGCAGATCATTACATCAGCTTCACCTCTCTGAATAATCCTGAAAGCTTCCCCGATAGAATGATTCCCTGTGGCGCAGGCAGTGGAAATGCTGAAGTTGGGTCCTTTTGCATTAAATAACATTGCCAATCTTCCCGGAACAATATCTGTGATCATCTTTGTTATCAGAAACGGAGAAACACGGTCAGGACCTTTGTTATTCATAACCATTACCTGTTCTTCAATTACCCGTATCCCGCCGATCCCTGAACCGACGAGGACCCCGATCCGTTCAGGTATTTCAGAATCAAAATCAAGGCCTGAGGATTTTACAGCATCTAATGCTGCTGCGGCGGCATATTGAATATAGAGTTCTGTGCGGTTGATCCATTTCTTATCAAAATACTTGTCAGGTTCAAAACCCTTGACTTCCCCGCCTATCTTGACTTTGAAATTCTCAGGATCAAACTTAGTAACCTTTGTAATGCCTGAAACCCCGTTTTTTAAAGAATTCCAAAAATCAGTTAAATTATTACCAGTTGAAGCAACTACACCGAGCCCGGTAACAACGACTCTGTTTTTCATATCAGACCCTTCCAGAATATAAAATTATAATCTATTAAAATTTTTAAATAATTCAAGATTGCGAGAATGGGGAGAAGAATAATCTCCCCATTCAGTTGAAAAATTTAATTAATCGATCTTTCCATCTAAGAAAGAAACGACTGAACCGACTGTCGTCAGTTTTTGTGCTTCTTCATCAGTAATTTTGATACTATACTCTTCTTCAAGAGCCATTATAAGCTCATAAGTATCTAATGAATCTGCACCAAGATCTTCAATAAACCTTGCTTCAGGAGTGATCTGACCCGGTTCAACATGCAGTTTATCAGCGATCAACTCTTTTACTTTTGCTTCATGGTTACTCATACAAAAACCTCCTTTATTAAGATTACATTAT
>JAQVHJ010000020.1 GCA_028696285.1 bacterium | reverse complement strand
GTAGATCAGAGGATACCCCGCGCGAAGAAGAACCTCTAACTCATGATTGAAATTACTCACACACTTACTTCTCCTTTAATAATTCCTCCACCGCTGTACCTAAATCTTCCCTGCGAAGATTCATGTATCTAATGATCCCTTTCTTATCTATTAAAAATGTCGCGGGAATCGATCGAATATTGTAGTATTTCGCAAACGCTGCATCCCAACCCTTGCCATCGGCAATCTGACGCCAGGGCATCTTATTCTCTGCAATAAACTTATTCATTGATTCAAGTTTACTGTCAAGAGAAACCCCGACAATCTCAAATCCCTGTGAATGATACTTTTCGTATACTCCTATTACATTCGGCATCTCTCCTACACACGGACCACACCAGGATGCCCAGAAATCAAGAAGTAAAACCTTCCCCTTATATTCATTGAATGAGAAATCTTTTCCCTCTGTATCTTTTGCAGTATATTCAATTATAGGTTCGCCAATACGAAGAGCAAGGCCCCTCTTAAGACCTTCAAGGTATTCCTTAAACTTGCTTTCAGGATAAGTTTTATTGAATTGTTCTATATCTGATATCAGCTCCTTCTCCAAAGATTCACTGTAATTATTCTTTAGTTTATCACTCTTTAATGAAATTTTCTGCGCAACTAATTGCTCTTTGACATCTTCGCCTTCCTTCGAATATTTAATTATTTCATCCATCATAGCAAGACCTTCATCATATTTTTGAGTAAACATGTATATCTCAACCAACTCAAAACGGAATTCCTGGGTCTTTTCATATTCCGGAAATTGATTAATGAATTCTTTGCAGATGACCTCTGCTTCTGAAATCACGTTGTCTACTTCTTCCTTTGTATTCATGGACGACTTTTTCAGCGCTTCTAATCTTTCCTTTGCCTTGGGATACTCCTCTTCCGGATTCAATTTTTTACAGGAATAACTGAAGACTAAAACAAACACGAAAAATAAAACAAGTAAAATCTTCTTTTTCATTTTTTCCTCTCCTTATTAAGTAATAATATCAGATTTTTTTACTTATGTCAATATAAAAAAAGTTGGTGCCTGGGTCCACAAGTCCACAGGTCAGATAACTGATTTATAAAATTTAGAAAAAAATGACTTTGAACCTTAAAAACTTCAGAATATTGGAAAATAATGAATGTTTCTTTTATAGTATACTATTTATTAATCATTCTATAATTAGATGTAAATTAAGGTGTGGACTTGTGGACCCAGGCACCGAAGATTCGTTAAATTTTACTGATTACCGGTTACTGTTACTCAGATACCAATCTCTGAAATTGATGAGGGCTTTTCGTCTGTGAGATCCTTCTATCCTTTTTTCAAGGGGTTGTTCTATTCTCGGAACACTGCAGCCTTCAGGGATAAATATACTGTCATACGGAAAATGGGGGTCTTCCTGCAATGACGGTTTTTCCGAAATGGTTCCATGAAATTCACCTGTAAAAATGACCGGCTCATTTGACTTCTCTATATATGTTATGCAGCTTTTATAAAATGCATTTCGTGATTTCCCTTCCAATAAACGCAGAATCCCTTCATATCCGATCTTTTCAAAAATGAACCGTGTAACCACACCTGGGAATTCATCAAACGCTTCAAAAAAAATTCCGGTATCATCAACCAGCAAAGGTTTCTGTAAAAGAGAAAAAGCTGTAATTGCTTTTTGTTTTGACACATCTTCCAGGGTATCTTTTCGAAATTCAGGAATATCTATAGATTCAGCTAAAGTCTCAACCCCGTACTCTCCAAGGATTGTTGAAATCTCTTTTATCTTACTTTTATTTGAAGTGATTATTAAAATTTTTTCTTTCATTCAAGAACTCTATTTCTTAATAAACCTTTCTCTTTTCTCAGGGATTCCCGGTTTTCTCGGGTATTTATCATCAATCTTATCAATTTTATTAAAAATCCAGACCTTCCCCTCGTAGATATCCGTTAATATCTCCTGAAATTTAAGACCGAGCTCTTCTTCTATCAATTTAAAATCCGGATGGCCCTTCTCATTATTCCCGCGAAACACCATGACCTTCCCGCCTACCATGCAGAATGGAGAGAGCAGCTCAAGAGATACTCCTAAACCACCAATTGCTCTGCAGACAGAAATATCAAATTGCTCCCGGAATTCCTCCTTCCTTCCAAACTCTTCTGCGCGGCCGGTGATTATTTCAATATTATTCAGGCTTAAAACTGATTTTGCCTTATTGAGAAAATCGATTTTTTTCTTAATACTTTCTACTAAGTAAATTTCCATCTCCTTCATTTCAATTGCCATTGGAATACCCGGGATTCCTATTCCGCTTCCAACATCAATAATTCTTGCTCCTGAATTTAGTTTAAATATAGCGGATAATTTAATAGATGGATTTATCAGCTTTTCAAATATTTCTGCCCGGCTTTTGTACCCGGTCAGACTAATCTTTTTACTTTCTTCAAGTAATAAGGAAGAATACTTTTCGAAATGATTCATTTTTTTATTTTCCTGTTGAATTAACGTTAAAAATACTTTATAATAATAGAAAAGGAGTCTTAATGATCGATTCTCATTGTCATATAGATGATGATAAATTCAAAAACGATTTAAGCACCGTAATAAAGAGCGCACAATCTGAAGGAATTCAGTTTATCATTGCGCCGGCCCAGAATCTTGACTCTTTCATGAAGATTACAGAAATACAAAAAACTTATCCCAACTTCATATATTCTGCAATTGGTTTCCATCCATCCGATGTTGCAGAATTCAATAAAGATTCCATGAAAACAATGTCTTCTTTAATTACCGGAACGAACATTGTCGCTGTAGGAGAAATCGGTTTAGATTTATACTGGCAGCAAGATAACCGAAACCTTCAACAGTCCATGTTTGAGGAACAGCTTCAATTAGCGCAGGAGTTCACCCTTCCTGTTATCGTACATAGCAGAAATGCTGTCCTTGACTGTATTGAAATATTAAAGAACTATTCTATCTCCGGAGTTTTCCACTGTTACTCAGATTCAAAAGAGAATGCAAAATTAATCATTGATAAAGGTTATTCGATCTCATTCACGGGTAACATTACATACCCGAAAGCAGAAAATCTCCGTGAAATAATACGGACGATTCCCCTCGATTCCTTCTTCCTTGAAACAGACGCGCCTTATATGTCACCTCAGATTAAACGCGGTAAAAGGAATGAACCCGCATTTATAAAATTTATCTATGACTTTGTATGTGGCTTAAAAAATATTGATCGTGAAGAGTTAATCTCTTCCTGTGAAAAGAACATCCGGAGGTTATTTAATCTCTAACTGCTTCCGAAGATAGCCGGGATTTCCCTGCTTATCAACCGCTCTTATTAAAATAAAATGCATGCCTTTCTCTAAATCCCCGAAATTAATAGTGAATACTTCCACTTTCGAATCAAGAATCTCATCCTTTGCAGCAGAAGACCGCCAACCTGTAAAATCAATATTATAATCCAGCCTTGCAATTTCAGAAAGGGTATCTGTCACCAGTAATTTTATTATCTTATCCTCTGATCCGCTCTGATCAATAATCAGCGGTGGGGAATTGTCAATAATGAAATCCCTGCTTATCTGAAAATTCTCCAGGGCATTTACCGATGAATGTGATGGTAAATCCGAAACTACCAGTTTTATATGATAAACTCCGTCGTCAAAGAAATTGGAATCAAATTCATAGTAGGTCTCTATAAAATTCTTCTTCAGCTCAAGCCATTTCTCCGAACGAACCGGCTTAATATAAAGGGAATATTCCAATGAATCAAAATTATCATCAAGGCATTCCCAGTTAACCTTAACCATTCCGGAAGTATTCTTTAAAGGAAGATTTAAACTTGCAGACTGAGGAGCTGAGGTAAAAACATTTTCCTGACGGGAGTTTAACGATGTTTTTGGAATCAATGCAGAGAATTCCGGAGGGACTACATTTAAAGAAAAAATTAACGGTTTTAAATTTGTCTCTTTAAAAGTAACTTTCACCAAAGACAGTTTTGGCGATTTCTCTCCTAAAATAGATCGTAATTCAACCTTCCATTGAAGAAATCGCGCCGGCTTCGATTTAATTAATTCTCCCGTGTTTTTATACGGTCCGTCCCACGCATTCCAGAAATTTTCCGGATCTTCAGAGTTTCCCGAACGTGTGTATAAAAGGAGTTCAGCTCCTGCAGGGACATCCGCTTCCCAGAAAATTCTACCCCACTCTCCCACTGTACCTGCGTCCAAAACATCCGATTCTAAATATCCATGATTAGAAATAAATTCCGGCAATTGATATATGCTTCCGGGGAATCCTGTTAAAACGTAAGTGCGGTTATTGATATTTTTAAATTTTACAATTGTTTCCGATTTTAATTTAACGAATAATCCCGGCAGTTTTTCCGGTTGTAAACTGAAAATAAGGCCATTCGTGTCAAATCCGACCAGCCACCCGAATCTCGAACTATAATAAGAATCAAGAATGAAATTTTTCTTAATCTCCCATACCTCCTTCAGAACGCCGTCTATCCCAACCTTGAACATCATAGCCCCGGTCCCCTTTGATTGGTACTTTGGCACCCCTTTCTTTTCAAGGGTTTCCTTCTCAATTAAAGCTTCATTAAGAGATTTTTCTGTTGTTGTTTCCTTCGTTACCGCTTTTCCCTGAACAGGAATCGTTAATAACGCAGGGAGCATCGCTCCTGAAAGATAGACGCCGGATATGCAAATATCCCCGTCTCTCCCGATTACTATACCGGTTATCTCCTGGCAGGGTGAATCATAGAGAATATCAGTCTTGCCGGTTCTTAAATTATACTTGTAAATAATTCCTGAGGGATTCTCACCGAATATTAAATATTCATTCTTATACAGAATTAATTTACTCAGATGTGATTCTTTACTCTTAAAGAGTGTTTCCGAACCGCTGAATCCGGAGACTTTTATAAGCATTGGTTCTTTCCCTGTTACAAAATATACCGACTGGCCTATGGATAAGATTGACCAGACATATCTTGTTTTACTCTCCCAAAACAAGGATTTCTCGCCGTTCCATTTAATACTGTACACATTCCCGGTTGGTGTAACGCCTACCAATATTCCCGACGGTGTTTTTTCCATGCATAAGATTTTTTCATTTTTAAACTCTGCAAATTCCGTAATCTTCTTATTCTCAATCTTAAAAATTTTTCCGGAGGTTCCTCCTGCTGCATAAAGTATCCCGTCATTCTCAACTAAATCAACTATATAATTCTCACTTGTCTCCGCAATCAGTTTTGGCTCGGAAGTTAATTGAATAACTCCGTCACTGTCGATCGATACATTGACAGGATTCCCCAGAGAAAAAGTATTGATATTGTTATTTTCCCAAACCTTCTGCACTGCCAAGGAAGGCAGGCCCACGCAGAAAAGCAAAAAGAAAATTGAAAATCTCTTCAGAATTTCTCGATTCATTCTGTACCCTTTGTAATTTTTATAATTATTTGTTTCGAACCTGAAACAGGCGCATCAAATTTAATGACTTCTTCCTTTAATGTCTTTAAATTCGTGGCAATCCCCTGTCTGGACGGCGAAACCTGCTGAAGAAAGTAAAATGTCGGGGGGGTATCGGAATACTCCTGATTGTTAATGTTCAAACCCGATTCCCCGGCAACCAATCTTAGATTAACTTCATTTAATGAATGAGAGCCTTCTATCCAGTCGTTGATCTCGTCAAGATTATCAAGACTAGAAAATTTAGGTGATTCAGTAACACGCTGTCTTTCATCTTCAATAGCATCCAAAATTAGAAGATAATAATTCCCGGGTTTGACATCTTTCGGAATATTAAAAGAAACATCTTTTGTTATTTCCGGCTTCTTATCCTGCTTAAGGAGTAATTTCAAGTTAACATCTTCTCCCGCGAAATATGAAGTTTTGTTCAGTTCAATATTTTGAAGGGTGTATCTTTTGAAAGCGTCGTAACTTTTCATTTCAATCTTGATATCAGAAATAAACACCTCTTCTTCAGGATTGTTCTTAATGAAAGTGAAGAATCTCAGCATCCTCCCTATCCCGAAAACCGTATCAAAAATTAGTTCGCTTGTCATGATGTCGGAATAATCAAGAAGTTCCTTTTCTCCGGAATACATCTTGATATTATATTCAATGAATAAGTCCCCAATTTCTTTTGTCTCAGCCAAAATAATATTTAAAATTACCGTGCGCAATAAACTTCCAAGCAAATATTTATTGTCAATAATCTCAACTGAAAAATTTTTATCGTTCAACTTAATTGATGCATTGACCATTTTCGGAATTGCGCCGAGCTCGCCGTATGTTCCAGGCGTTGAATCAACCAGGAATGTTCCCACGGTCGTTACCGATGAACCGATCTTAAATGAATTATAAAAACTCGGAATAGTAGTATGGATATATGCTGTTCCCATCGGGACATTTACATTACCCCCGTTAAACATCGGATGGCCCAATGCATACACTTCTTTCCCCCTGACATACGTAACGGTTCCTATTGCAGATACACTCATTGAACCTTGAACCAGCTGTACCGCAATCGGAGAACCCGGAACCAATGTCTGCAGCTTTAACTTCTGAAGCCCTACTCCACCGCTTTGCACGGGCAGAAAACCTAATTCCTTAAATTCATTCTTGAAATCATCTATACTTTCCCTGTTAAAACCGGTCATGGTAATCGGCGTCTGAATATAACGTAAACCGTTATCTTCGGAAGGAAGTTTCCCGAAAAATTCAAAGTCGGCAGGAAGATTCTTTATCTTCCTGTCTTTTAAATCAAGCATCTCCTTAATAGGCGTAATCCCGGCAATCGGTTTCTTTGAAAATCCCCAGGAATACGCAACGGCTCCAATCAACCGCCCGTTTAAATAGACCGGTGACCCGCTCATTCCGGAGATGATCCCCCCCTCCTCTACATTGGGGTTATCTGATAATTCCGCAAGTATTATCGAGTGGCCCGGGGAAAAATTATCCATTACACTCAATATTTTCACTGTGAACGTTTCAATCTGTGTTCCGGAAAAAACGCTCTTGCCATAACCTTCCATTCCCGGTTTAATCTCGTCTATGAACATAAATTCATTTCCGAAAACTTGGAGTGTAATAAAAACAACAAATAGTGATAATATAAATTTATTCAGGACTTTCATTTTTACAATATTCAATCTTAATATTGCTGGCTCATGCTCCGTAAAAATTCGACATTGGTCTTTGAATTCCTGACCTTCTTCATCATGAATTCCATCCCTTCCAATGTTCCCATGGAACTGAGGATCTTTCGGAGAATATAGACTCTCTGAATCTCAAATTCACCAAGAAGCAGTTCTTCCTTTCGAGTACCTGAACGGATCAAGTCAAATGCCGGGAAGACCCTGTTGTCAGAAAGTCTTCTGTCTAAATGGATCTCCATGTTACCGGTTCCCTTAAATTCTTCAAAAATTACATCATCCATTCTTGAACCGGTATCAATAAGAGCCGTGGCAATTATTGTTAATGATCCGCCTTCCTCTATATTTCTCGCAGACCCGAAAAATTTCTTCGGCTTGGATAAAGCGCTCGCTTCAATACCTCCGGAGAGAACTCTCCCGGTTGAAGGGATTACGGAATTGTGAGCCCTGGCAAACCTGGTAATTGAATCCAATAAAATTACAACATCCTTCTTATACTCAACTAACCTCTTCGCCTTTTCCAATACCATATCTGCAACCTGAACATGACGTGTTGGAGCTTCGTCAAAGGTAGATGAAATTACCTCGCCTTTAACCGACCTTTCCATATCCGTAACTTCTTCCGGCCTTTCATCAATAAGCAATACAATTAAAACAACTTCAGGGTGATTAAAGGTGATAGCATTCGCAATCTCTTTTAACAGCATTGTCTTTCCTGCGCGGGGAGGAGATACTATTAATCCGCGCTGACCTTTACCTATCGGAATGAACATGTTCATTACTCTCGTCGAATACATCGTAGGATCAAATTCCAAACCTAATCTTTCATTAGGGTAAATCGGTGTTAAGTTATCAAATAATGTCCGTTCCTTCGCTGTCTCAGGATTCTCATGATTTACCGCTTCTACCTTTAATAATGCGAAATATTTTTCCCCGTCCTTCGGCGGACGGATCATTCCGGAAACCGTGTCTCCGGTTCGTAAATTGAATCGCCGCATTTGTGAAGGGGATACATAAATATCTTCAGGACCCTGTAGGTAATTATAATTGGGAGACCGTAAAAATCCAAAACCGTCATCCAGTACCTGGAGAACTCCTTCTCCGTATGCAAAACCGTTTAATTCAATCCGCTTCTGTATGATCTTGAATATCAACTGCTGTTTGCGGATATTATGAAAACCCGGAATGCCAAAACGCTTGGAAATATCAAACAGCTCCTGAATCGTCATCTTTTCTAATTTGACAACATCCAGAATCTCATCCTGAGCTTTCTGCTTTGCAACTAAGGTTTCCTCCAGCTCAAGCTCTTCCTCCGGAATTTCAACCTCCTCTACTACCTCTTCGGGAATCGGAGGATAATCCGAGTTTTTCGCCTCTTCCGTTTCAGGTACAGATATCTGCTCTTCTACCGGTGACGATTCAACTTTATTTTTTGGGGGACGGCCGCGTTTCTTCTTAACCCCTGTTTCCTGTTTCGTTTTATTCTCTAATTCATCCGATGATTTTTTTGCAATCATTCTTTTAAGCCTCCTTATGATAATTATTTCTCATGTTGTTGAATTATTAACCCTTTCTAAACAAGGTAAGACCTCTTTCTTTGGAATTAATCTTTTGGGTAAGTTAAATTCAAGTTTAATTATACTATAAAAAGAATAATTTGTCAACATTTTTTTTCTGAATATAAAACAATCTTATTTCTGCCCGTCTCTTTTGCTGTATATAACGCTTTGTCAGCTTGGCTTATTATTTCCTTAGAACTAAGCTCAAAACTGAATTCCGCAACACCAAAAGAAACGGTTATCTTTTCTGTTTGACGGTTATTGGTAAATTCATTCGCATTAATTGAAATGCGGAGCTCTTCAAGAATCCTTAATACATGTTCCTTTTTCATTCCCGGGAAAATTATTACAAATTCCTCTCCGCCATAACGGCAAAAAATTTCACGATGTGTTAAATGTCCCTTTACCAAGTTAACCAACTCCGTTAAAACAAAATCACCAAATTGATGGCCGCAACGGTCATTACAATTTTTAAAATAATCAATGTCAAATATAACAAGGCAGAACGGATCCTTATTTCTTTTACTCTTTTCTATCGTCTCTTCTATTTCCTTATTAAAATAACCCCTTGAGTAAATTTGAGTGAGTCCGTCTGTAATTGACAGCTTCTCCATCTGCTCGTATAGTAAACCTTTCTTTAAGATTCCCTCTATCAATTGACTTAAAATATCTGTCTCTCCCTTAAACATCTGTGAAAAACTGTTTGATTTATCCGAGAATAAAATAAACAGACCTATATTCTGCTGGTCATAAATAATAGGAAAACTGATAAACTCCTCTGCCGGAAAATACGCATACAGCTTATAGTATTTTTTCGAATTAGAAAAATCATCAATGTAAACTCTTCCTGTTTGATAGAACAACTCTTCAAGCTCACCGATATTATGTATATTTATCGATGAAATCACCGAATGATTAAGATTAAATCCTGAAGAATATTTTTCAAAGATTATTTCGTTGTTGTTTACTTTCTTATAGAGGAAGAAATACTTCGTAAGTTTATATCGTTCCCAAATAAATTTACTGAAAATATTAAGCGCATCCTCAATCTTATCTACCTTTTCAAATTTCTTATTAAGATCATAAATCCCCAGAATCGCTTCTATATTTAAATCTGTTTTTAATATCTTTTCTTCTATTCCCGAAATCTCATCCTTTATTCCATCCAATCTTTCTTTGAATTTAATATGATTCTCAATCAATCGCGCATTCTTCCCTTCTTTCTTTCTCTTAATAGATACCATTAAAACCATCATGATTAAAAAAAAGAACGATAAGAATAAAATCTCTTTAAGTAAAAATGGCGTATCTTTAAAAGGTAAATCCTTCCGCCAGATTATCAAAGAATAAATAATATGGATTAATATTGCAAATATTATAAATACCTTTTCAGAAATCTTCCAAAATAGCATACCAATAAAAAGAAAAAGTATAATGCAAAAGGCAGTAATGATAAAAGAATGGAAAAATAATACATCCGAAAGTAATAATAATCCAAGAATTATCAAACTTATGTTAATATATTTTTTTAGCTTTTCTCCGGAATTCAAGGATCCTCCTGTCAAATAGAAGAAAGAAATGGCGGAGAGGCTGGGATTCGAACCCAGGGTCCCCTATACGGAGACAACTGCTTAGCAGGCAGCCCCCTTCGACCACTCGGGCACCTCTCCAAAACAGTTTTAGTATGATAACATATTTTTACTTATTTGTCAAGTCTCAAGGGGACAGCCGTTGCAAGGTTGCAAGGAGTGTCCCCTATTTTGCTTGAAAATAAAATATATTTATGGTATATTATAACCATGAAGATTATTGGACACAGGGGAGCAAGAGGGCTTGCTCCGGAAAATACATTAATTTCATTTAAGAAAGGCCTCGAGTCGAACGCGGATTATATTGAATTTGATATCCAGCTGACAAAGGACAATAAGGTCGCGGTTATTCATGATTATTCACTTCAAAGAACGACAGGAATTAACGGGTTGGTTTCCGAATTCACTTTAGCTGAGATTAAAAAAGCGGATGCGGGAGCATGGTTCTCCGAAGAATTCAGAGGTCAGCAGCTTCCTTCTCTTGAGGAAGCTCTTGATTTTATTATCCCCAAAGCAATACCTGTGATTGAAATCAAGATGAGTTATTTCTATAATCCTGATTTTAAAAAATATCTCACTCCGATTCTTGAGGAGTATTCCAAGAAATCGCATTTGATAGTGATCTCATTCTTCCATCCCATTCTTAAAGAGTTAAAAAATGACCTGAAAAATATCGAAACAGCAGTCCTCTACAATTCCGCATTAACCGCCCCGTGGCAGGTTGCAGAATCTGTAAAGGCAGATGCTGTCCATCCGCGAGCGGACTCAATCAACATGGACATTATTAATGAATTAAAAAAACGCGGTTATCCAATTCGACCCTGGGTTATTAATACAGAAAAGGAATTTAAAATATTTCTTGATGCAGGTGTTGATGCACTCGGCACTGATTTTCCCAATATTCTTAATGAATTCTTATCTCAAAACAATGTATCAAAATAAAAATACGGGAATTCCCTCGAACAAATAATATTCTCGCGGGTAAGCTTAAAATCTAATTCTTCGATTTGATCGGATATCTTTTCCATTTTCTCCGTCAATTCCGCGGACATTAATGCTGTTATCGTATTTATCCTGTCAGCAATCTCCTTTTTCAGATTTTTCGGCGCGACCTTAATATCATCTATCAAGACTTCTTTCTCAATGACTAAAGGATTGCTTGGGTCAAGAAATTTTTCAGGATGCGTCAACAGCAGTTTCTGTTCATTCATCAGCAAGGAGATCCTTTCATATAATGAATTATCAATGTTCCTGATTCTTCTGCTGTATGTTGCTGTAATAAATGCGGGAGGGGGAACTTCAAAATATTCTTTTAAGATCAAATCGGAAATAGCGTCATATTTACTTCCTCCAAGCCCGTGGATAAATATTTCACCAAGAAATAATCTGAGAAAAATCGTGTTCATCAATGCCTTGGGCCGGAAGCGGTTATTCTCTTCGGCTTTTTCCGGTTCACCGTTAATTAAGATAAATAACTCCCCTGATTCATCTCCGTATAAAGAATAACGGAATCCTTCTGAATCTATATACCAGAAAGGAAGTTCATAATAGTTTTTTAGATCAACAACTTCCTTACCTAAATCCGGAACAGGATTTGACTTTGTTCTTATCCCATGTTCTTTCCTGTACGATGTTAATAGGGAATTATAACATTTTTGAAACGAGACTGCATCCTTTGAAATTTCCATTACGAAATTACTGAACGTCTCACCTGAATATATTTCTGATGCAGGAATATCATTTATTGTAAATCTATTCTTTATTTCCCACTCTCTTCTCAGTTCCGTAATTAAAGAAAAATGATTGTTGCTCTCTTGCAAACGCGTATTCAACAATTCAGAAAAATTTAAAATATTCTTTTTTATCTCCTCCGGAAATACCCGGGAATATTTATTTACATCTGAAATAAACTTATCCATCCTTCCGACATCAATGACAAGATCATGTACAATTTTCTCCTTATTCTTTACCGGTAATTCAAGATTGATAAATTCAGTGCCTTGCTGTGAAGGAAAAAGAAAAAACAACCGGGGGAGATCGTAATCAATAATCACATTAACCGGAAAAGAATTTTGAGAAGACGCAATTTCACTCGCGAGATAATTTTTAAATATTATTCCGCAATGTGAAAACTCCGGCTGATGTCCGGTTAAAATTATCTCTTTCCCCTCAAGAGATAATTCTGATTTCAGTTTCTCACGGTAATAAGGAATATTATGTTCAAAAATGTTAATGGAATTTTTAAATATTTCGCGGTTATTCTCGATCAGCTTTGCAAACCGTTCATTTCCAGGATAAATTTTTCTCTCCCCGCTTTTTTGCGGAATGTCATTTTTCATCTTTATAAAAAGTTTTTTAGATTACTAAACCCCGGAATCTCCTTCATAATAAAACCTTCTGCATATTCTACCCCGATCATCCTTCCATAATAAGCGGCAATATTTCTAAGATATTCAGGTGCTCGGGTATTCTTTTCATTCTCTATGAACTGCGACTTATATGCCTTAACCAATTCAAGTTTCTTTTCCATGTACGGTGAAATATCAACAAGAAAGTCAGGTTTAAAAACAGTTCTCAAATGAGATGCAATATAGTAAATGATCCGTTTCGGATAATGCGGCTGACCTTTCCATTTTGTTTTTGTAAATTTTGAATAGAACCTTGCCGCTTCAATGATTTTTGTAGTCGCAATATGATCGGGGTGCGCATCATTTTCCTGCGGTACAAATATAATGTCAGGTTTTACCTTCCTTATTAATTCCGCAACCTTCTTCCGCGATTCAGTTGAATCAAATACAAACCTGTTTTTTAACCCAATTAAAAACCTGTCCTTGACACCTAATATCCCCGTAGCTTTTTTTCTTTCCTGCATCCGCTTTTTAACTGTTCCCATCGGGGTCGGTTCACCGTTTGTCATATCACAAAGATAGACTTCAAATCCGGTTTCAAC
>JAQVHJ010000375.1 GCA_028696285.1 bacterium | reverse complement strand
GTGTATGTTCAGGAGATGGAGCCGAAGGGAGTAGGTGAGCTCCAGCTTGCATTTGAACAATTGAAGAAGAAACTGGAATCGGAAGGGCTTTTTAGAAAGGAGCATAAGAAACCCATCCCTGAATTTCCGGAGGTTATCGGTGTAGTAACATCACCTACCGGGGCTGCAATCAGAGATATTCAGAATGTAATCACGCGCAGATTTTCACTTGCAAGGATACTCCTCATTCCTGTCCGGGTTCAGGGAAACCTTGCGGGGGATGAGATAGTCAATGCTATAGAAACATTCAATGACCACGGCGCGGCGGATGTCCTTATTGTCGGCCGAGGCGGCGGGTCAATTGAGGATTTATGGCCGTTCAATGAAGAGAAGGTAGCCCGTGCAATATTCAATTCAAAGATCCCGGTTATCTCCGCCGTTGGGCATGAGATAGATTTTACTATTTCCGATTTTGTTTCGGACCTTCGCGCTCCGACACCATCAGCAGCTGCGGAGTTAGTGGTTAAGGATAAGAATGAGCTTCTTGATAGGATCCGGAGTTTTATTTTACGTTCAGAGAATTATATGAAGTCGGATATTCGCGAGAAGAAACTTGGCTTGAGCCAGATAATGAAGCGCCGGGTATTCACACAAGCCACTGCGCCGATTGAAGAGAAACTCTTGAGATTGGATGATAATATCCAAAGGATCTTCCGTGAGGTTAAGCATGAAGTTTCGTTCTATGAAGAGAACATAAAAAAATTTACTCGGGTAATCGCTGGTTACTCCCCCGATAAACGGATTTCCGAGTTTAAGATGAAGGTATTAAATTTCGAGAAGAACATCTTTTCATTTACCCGTTCCGGAATCAGGGAACGGCGGCTGCAATTAGCTGAAGCTGCGGGGAAGCTTGATGTATTGAGTCCGTTATCCATATTAAAAAGGGGATATTCGATTTCAAAGAAATATCCTGCAATGAATATTATCCGTTCTGTAAAAGATGTTTCAGAAGGAGATGAAATCCAGGTAAAATTAAAGGATGGCGACTTAGATTGTTCCGTAAAAAAAATAAATGAGGAAAGAATATGAGTACCAAGAAGAAGGATTTGACATTTGAAGATGCATTCCAACATCTTGAAGAGATTGTGGAACAGCTTGAGAGCGGAGACTTGACGCTTGAACAGTCTCTCGAGAAGTTTGAAGAAGGCATTAAATTATCCCGGGTCTGCACGGAGAAGTTAGAGAACGCCCAGAAGAAGATAGAGGTTTTAATGAAGGATTCAGGCGGGAAATTTTCATTTGAAGACCTGGATTCAGAAACAGAAGAAAAAGAAGAAGATGACAGATAAATCATTAAAAACAGTCATGCACCAGGTTAAGGCCTGGGTAGAAGAAGGAATGGACCGGTTAGTCCCTAAGGAGGAGGCATATCCTTCTGTTATCCACCAGTCCATCCGGTACAGTCTTTTTGCCGGGGGGAAGAGGATACGCCCGTTTCTTGTGTATTTATCCCAAGGCCTGTACAGCAATGATTTTGACCGGATTCTTCCTGTTGCATGCGCCGTGGAGATGGTACATACTTACTCTTTAATCCATGACGATCTTCCTGCAATGGATAATGATGATTTACGCAGGGGAAAGCCGACTAATCATAAGGTCTTCGGAGATGCTGTCGCGACCCTGGCCGGGGACGCATTATTGACTATGGTCTTTGAAGTTCTGCCGAGGAAACTGCGTGAAAATAAATTTGACCCGGAAAGGATCTTGGATTTTTTAAATTTGCTGGCCCGTGATATTGGTATAGAAGGTTTAGTCGGTGGCCAGGTTGTTGACATCCTTTCACAGGGGAAGGAAGTTGATTTGAAAACACTTGAGTATATACACGAGCATAAGACAGCAAAGTTATTTGAGGTTTGCCTTCTCAGCGGCCCGATTCTGAATAAAGCTCCAGAAAAGGAGAAGAAGATTTTAATTAACTTCAGTAATTATTTCGGAATGCTGTTTCAGATAGTGGATGATATTCTTGATGTTGTCGGGGATTCCGTTCAATTAGGGAAGCCTGTCGGCTCTGATATTAAGCTGGATAAAGCTACCTATCCTTCTGTTTCCGGCCTTGACAAGGCGAAGGAGATAGCTTCAGAATATAGAGATAAAGCGATAAATGAACTTAAGAAATTAAAAGGGAAGGATACGGAACTGTTAAAGGAGTTAACCGAATTCATGTTCATAAGGCAAGAATAGGATAAAGGAGATTTTAAATGAGCGCGTTTAAATTTTTGGGGAAAATAAATAATCCGGATGATTTAAAGAAGTTATCTTATGATGATTTGAAGGTTTTATCTCAAGAGATCCGAGACAAGATAATTGAAACCACAAGTGTTACCGGCGGACATGTTGCTCCCAGTTTAGGTACAGTAGAACTTACGATTGCCTTGCATTATGTATTCAACTCACCGAAAGACAAGTTGCTCTGGGATGTCGGGCATCAGAGTTACCCGCATAAATTACTGACGGGAAGGTTTGATAGATTTGATACCATCCGCCAGTTTAAGGGAATTTCCGGGTTTCCGAAACGTTGTGAGAGCGAACATGATATTTTAGAGACGGGCCACAGTTCCACATCCATATCGGCAGGTCTCGGTTTAGCAATGGCAGAGTTATTGAAGGGTTCAAGGAATAAGGTGATTTCTATTATAGGTGACGGTGCAATGACTGCCGGTATGGCGTTCGAGGGATTGAATCAAACAGGCGGATTAAAGCCGAAGAACTTCATAATAATTTTAAATGATAATGCGATGTCCATTTCGAAGAATGTCGGTGCGTTCTCTTCATATTTATCAAGGATTATTTCAGCAAAGAGCTACAATGAAATTAAGGATGACATAGAGGAATTAGTTTTAAAGATTCCCAGCTTAGGTAGTAAATTCATGAATATAGGGCGGAAGATACAAGAGAGCGTGAAGCATTTATTTATACCCGGAGCAATATTTGAAGAGTTGGGATTACGGTATTTCGGTCCTATTAACGGGCATGACCTTGGTGAATTAATTTCAATTCTTTACAAGATAAAAGAGATTGACGGACCGATACTCCTTCAT
>JAQVHJ010000374.1 GCA_028696285.1 bacterium | reverse complement strand
GTAATGTCAGAAAGAAGAATGAACCGGTTGAATAATCCCGCTTTGAGCGGTGGCTTACCGCCATTCCTCACAAAAGGTGCAGGTATGTTTTCCGGATTGATGTTAAGCCAATATACCGCTGATATGCAGATAGTTGAACAAAGAATCCTATCCATGCCCGCATCCATCCAGTCAATCCCCGCAGCTGCAGACCAGGAAGATTTCGTCTCTATGGGAATGAATACCGCTATTAAAAATCTGCAAATCCTCGACAACGCTTTCGGTATCCTGGGGATTGAATTCATGGCCGCTGCTCAAGCTCTCGACTTGAGAAAAAAATCCGATAAACCATTCAAATTCGGCTTGGGCGTCGCTAAAGCTCATGAAATAATAAGAAAATATGTCGAGTTCCTGGAAATTGACCGGCCTCTTTACCCGGATCATAATAAAATGAAGGAACTCGTTAAATCTGGCGAGATCCTTGACCAGGTCGAAAACCTGATCGGTTCTCTTGAATAATTATTACCAATTTAGTAATGATTACATTCTTTTTAATTGACAAATTTATAAAAATGTGATAAACTAAATTTTTATATTATATAAAGAGAGTAAGGATGAAGATTAAAGTAATCGGTTGTTTTGGAGCAATGATAAACGGTTATCATTTAAGCTGTTTTCTTGTCAACAATAACATATTGTTGGATGCGGGTGCGTCGATGTTCCTTGATTACGAAGACCAGATTGCAATAGATCATATCCTTATTACCCACTCACACTTAGATCACACGGTCGGCATACCCTTTTTGGTTGACACCGTATTTTCCAGGAAGGAAAACCAGATCAAGATTTATGGGCTTTTTGAATGTTTAAAGGCGTTAAAGGATAATCTTTTTTCGGAATATATCTGGCCTGATTTTACAAGTATTCCTATAAGTGCTCCGAAACTTGGTTTCATTCCAATTCAGCATCTTGATTCCTTTTTTATAAATGGGATAAAAATTACACCTCTCCGTATCAATCATATTGTTCCGACAGTTGCATATTTTTTAGAAGAAGGTGACAAGCAGTTTTTATATGTTGGAGATATGCATCATACAGATTCTCTTTGGGAAGAAGTGAACAAGCGCGCCAAGGATCTTCGCGGAGTTATTATTGAAACATCCTTTCCAAATAAACTCGATTGGCTTGCGAAGTCGAGCGGGCACCTCACTCCGTCTCAATTAGAGTTGGAAATAAAGAAACTTAAGGAACCTGTCCCAATATATGTCTTCCATATGAAGCCCATGTTTATTGAAGAATTAGTAGAAGAGATCTATTCTATAAAGTATCCGGAGCGAATAAAAATTTTGAATCAAGAAGATATTTTGGAGTTTTAATTTTTTATGGGTTTATTCAGCAGAAAGAAAAACATTGAGACCCCGAACGGGGAGAGTAAGAAAGTAGAGATTCCTGACGGGATGTGGGAGAAATGCCCCAACTGCCTTGAGATTATTTACTCGAAGACCCTTCAAAAGAATCAAATGGTCTGTCCTAAATGCGACTATCATTTCAGAATTGGTGTTGAGGAACGTATCCGTTTAATGCTTGACGAAGGAAGTTTCAAAGAATTCAATACGGAAATCACATCAATTGATCCCTTAAATTTCAAAGATACAAAAAAATACATTGACCGGATTTCAGGAGCAGTAAAAAAGACAAACAGGAAATCTGCATTTATCACGTTGGAAGGAAAGATTGACGGGAAATCGATTGCTTTAGGCATCCTTGATTTTGCTTTCCTGGGCGGATCAATGGGTTCCGTTGTTGGAGAGAAAATTACACGGATGGTTGAATATGCAATTGAAAAAAGGCTCCCCGTTATAATTGTCTCCGGATCCGGAGGAGCGAGAATGCAGGAAAGTATTCTTTCCCTTATGCAGATGGCAAAGACTTCCGCTGCCTTAGGAAGGTTATCGAAGGAAAAACTTCCTTTTATCTCGATCTTGACAGATCCTACTACCGGCGGAGTTACAGCGTCTTTTGCCATGTTAGGCGATATAAATATTGCGGAACCCCGGGCTTTAATCGGGTTCGCAGGACCAAGAGTAATTCAGCAAACAATTAAACAGGACCTTCCGGAAGGATTCCAGCGATCGGAATTTTTACAGGAACATGGAATGATTGATATGATTGTTCCTCGAGCAAAAATCAAGGAAACCCTTTCAAAACTACTGGAATACCTGATGGTTTATGAGTAATCTTTCTTATAAAAATATTCTTAATAACATTTATGCCCGACACCAGAAAACAATTAAGTATAACCTAAATAATATTAAGCTGCTTGATAAAATACTTGATTATCCTTCCAAAAGTTTTAAAAGTATCCATATCACGGGAACAAACGGAAAAGGTTCTGTTGCTGCAACTCTCCACTCTATTTATACATCTGCTGGTTATACAACAGGTTTATTAACTTCTCCTCATTTAATCAATTTTACAGAGAGGATACGCTTAAACAATAAGGAAATCTCTCAGGATGAGGTTGTCTCTCTTTATCTGGCAATTGAAAATGCAATGAAAAGAAAATGGAGAAAAAAAGAACTTCCGTCCTTTTTTGAATATGTTACAGCCATGGCATTCCTCTATTTTCGGAAAAAGAATGTCGATATAGCCGTTATTGAAGTTGGTTTGGGAGGAAGACTTGATGCTACGAATATCATCAATCCTGAAGCTTCAATCATTACAAATGTTGACTATGACCATATGAAAACGCTCGGGGGGTCATTGCGAAAGATCGCTTTTGAAAAAGCGGGAATTATAAAAAAGAAAACCCCTGTTATTATAGGTGAAAAGAGACCCATACTCAAAAATATATTTTATAAGAAAGCTGAAGAAATGCACGCGACCATTATTGAATCAGATCCAAGGCATTTTAATCTCTCCGTTAAAAGTACCGATCTTTTGAAGCAAACATTAACCCTGGAATATAAACAGAGAGTTATAAATGTAAATTACGCCCTTACCGGTTCATATCAAATTGATAATCTTTCTATCGTTCTAGATACCGTTTGGCTATTGGATAATGAAAAGATTTTCAAGGTTACACCGTCCACTCTGAGG
>JAQVHJ010000019.1 GCA_028696285.1 bacterium | reverse complement strand
TGATAACAGGTTTGAAAATGACGATTTCTCCAAATACTTCACGGAAGCTATCCGGAATCTTCCTTATGCTTTTGATAATGCTGGTTCTGAAGCTGTGGTGAACGGAACAGTTAATCTGAACAATTACTTCGGGATAATCTGGTTCTGCGGTAGAGATTCTTATGCTCCGACAAACGGAACCGGAACACTGAATGGTTCAGAACAGTCGTTTATTTCTTCATACCTCGAAGGCGGTGGGAGAATCTTCTTCTCCGGCGCGGAGATCGGTTATGACCTTGATTATAAAGGTACAAATCCGGCATTCTATAATAATTACCTGAAGGCGGATTATATCCAGGATGATTCCGGAAATTATCACTTAACAGGTTCAAATATTTTCGCGGGGATGGATTTTTATTTTGATGATGATGACTATATCCCTGACGGAGGGGCGTATGAACCGAGGTGGCCGGATGTAATCACTACCATAAGTGGAAGCTCTGTCTGCCTTGCTTATGGGACAGGAACAACTGCAGGAGTACAATATCAGGGAATATTCGGTGCAGGAACAGAAACAGGAAAAATAGTTACATTCGGTTTCCCGTTTGAAACAATTACTTCTTCTTCACAACGGCAGGAAGTACTAAGAAGAATCTTAATCTGGTTTGATGATATTCCTCCCGAAACAAGTGAACTTAAATTTTCCGTAAATGACGGAACAGGTAACATTACTCTTTCCTGGACACCTTCAGCTAACGAAGACCTTTCTGAAATAGATGTAGAAGTAAGCACGGACGGAATAAGTTTCTCTTCGTATTCAATATTACCTTCGACACCGGTTGCGGGGCAAATAACAGGGTTAGCAATTAACAATGATTATTATCTCCGAATCAGAAGCAGGGACCTATCTGGAAACTCTTCAAACTATACGGGTGTTCTTGCGGTAGGTCTATCCGGAACTGAGATACCGGACTTGTTAATTGTTGAAGATGAGAACAGGTATGCGCCAAACGACTATATTGTTTCTTACGGCCTGGCAGTATTTAATGATCTCCATTATTTTGACTCAGCTTCTTCTGAAGCTGTTGTTTCTGAAGAAATAAATCTGAATGATTATGATAAGGTTATCTGGTTCTGCGGTAGAGATTCATTCTACCCGGATTATGGTACAGGTTCTTTCAATTCAGCCGAAGCTCAATTAGTTAAACCATATTTAGAATCCGGCGGAAAATTTTTCGTATCAGGGGCAGAAATTGGTTATGACCTTGAATATAAAGGTTCAAATACTGACCTTTATCAAAATTACTTTAAAAGTGACTACCTTTACGATGACGGAATAAGCTATACTGTCAACGGGATAACTAATGAAATCTTTAACGGTTTTTCTTTTGATCTTTATACTGATGACTCCGGATCTGTCCAGGGGGTAGCCCCGTATCAGGCCCGGTGGCCGGACAGCATACAGGGAATCAATGGGGGTATTACAATCCTTGCCTATTCTTCCGGAAGGAATGGTGCATCCAGATGGGCGGGTTTCTCACCAAACGGAACTAATCAGTCAAGAATTATAATGTTCGGGTTTCCATTCGAATGTATTAATTCAAGAGCTTCTCAGAATTCAGTACTTCAGAATATTTTAAAGGACTTCAGAAGGCCGGAAGGTGTATATCCCGAAATCTGGGGACCTACTCAAGTTAAAATTTTTTGGAATGAAAATCCTGAAGAAAATCTCTCCGGGTATCATGTGTATAGAAGCATCCTTCCTGATTCAGGTTTCACCGATGTTACAGGATTGGTAACAGAAAATGAAACGGTAATTACTTCGCTATCTTCCGGTGTAACCTACTTCTTCAAACTGACTTCAGAAAATACAAATAATATTGAAAGTTTCTTCTCTTCAACTGTGCATGTATGTCCGAAGGAATTGGAAGTAACAAAAGCATTCTCTCCTGAACAGGAGACCGCGATCGTGCAGACCAACTATAAGATAAATCCCCTGATTCTCGGAAATCCCGGAGATTATTCAATCAACCCTGCTGAAACAATTACCGCTGTATCTCTTTTAACCGACGAAAGATCTATCTGCCTGACCATTCCGGGACTTGATCCGGGTGTTAATTATACGCTTACTGTTCCGGTTAATATTCAATCAAAAGACGGCACAAATATCGCTTCAGATAAAAGAACCGCATCATTCCTTTCTCCGTATGGGACAGGTATCAATATTCGCATAGATAATGTTTCTGAATTATCCGATGCAGCTCCGGGCCAGGGAAAATATATTTTATTCCCGGATTGGGGAGTGGATGTTTCAGATCAAAAGGTTGCTTTTATATCAGATAGAACAGGTGTTCCGGGAATCTATACTATATCACCGTATGAGACGGGGACCTTAACAGCTGTGACCGAGGGAGATACTATCGTTTATTTTTCTAAGATTTCCTGGGGCTGGAACGGCGGAGGTGAGCTTGATTACATCTATTACTGTGAACAGAACCAACTTGGCTATTCACAGATTTACCGAATAAAAGAAGATGGAACCGCCAGGGAACACTTGTCTATCGCTGCTTCAGGATTCTATATCAATTGGTTCGATCCTGATTATACAAAATTCCCGGGACTGATTGACGGGAACGGGAATGGTGATGACAGAGTCGTATGCTCGGTTAACGGGGATTTATATGTATTTGACCCGGACGACTTGCCCGGATCCTTGATTCGCCTCACTTCATTATGCAGCGGCGCTTTTGACACAACATCAGACAGATGCCTCCAGCCAAGATGGTGGGAATCAGACGGTTCATACTCCGGTACACCAGGTGAATTAAAGATCGTTTTTGTCCGGGAATCAAGAACTACAGCCCAATCTGAAATTTATGTTCTTAACCGTGTCCAGGAACTGATCCAGGCTAATATGCCAAGCGGAAGCGGAACAACGGTCTCATCCTGGGATGATTCATATTACCTGACAAAAATTACCGATAACTCACTTCATGATTGGTCCCCATCATGGTCAAATGATGGTTCTGTGATCCTATTCCCTCAAGACATTAATAATTCTTTTTTAAATGAGCAGTTTAATTCCAACGGCGTTTTAACTTCTCTTACTGCCAGTAACTTTAACATATACCTTACTCATTGGGATGACCCATGCATTTCAGGGGATGAATCGGATGTAAATTACTCCTTGCAGCCTTTGGCGGAAAACCCGTACAATGAAGCATTCACTGTCTGGGCACCATACGGCGGCGACAGGTTAACATACGTTTCTAAATCTTCTGATGATTATTTTAAACTGAATATCCTCCCTATAACTTCTATCTCCCAAACTGATTCTTCAGGCCAGATTTTATATGACTTTGGATATACCGAGGTTGCTGTTTCTCAGGATGATTTCTCAGGAAACCTCCAATTGAGCGTTGCCCCACCTTTAGACCCCCCGGCAAATCCCGATTCAAATGGAAGAAAAATAGATGCAGGGGAAGTTAGGGAGTTCTTCGCAGACGGGGGCGGAATCTCTTTCGAAAATCCTGTTAAATTAATTATTAATTATAATGATGTTGATCAGAACGGGTATATCGATGGAACAGGCAGTCCCGGGATCCCGGAACTGGAAGCAAAGATCTGGTTCTGGAACGAAGAACAGAACCAATGGGAATTGATCGGGGGAATTATCGATACAATTAAAAATACAATTACAATATATACCGATCATTTTTCAATTTATGGAATATTCCATTCTGCAAAAATAAGGAGGTTAAGCGACTTCTCCGAAACAAGGATCTATCCGAACCCGTTCAGGCCAAATGATAATAACCCGAATACCGGAACTGTATCCGGTGGCATTATTATTGAACAGCTGCCGGATAATATTAAGTCATGTAAAATTTATAATATTGCAGGAAACCTTGTTAATGAAATACCAAATAAAAATCTAATCTATTACCCTGATCCTCTCCTTGCTCCGGACCCTTATAATCTTGGAGGATATTCAAAAGGCGGCGTGGTTATCTGGAATGGGAAAAATTCCTTCGGGAAAAGAGTCGCTTCAGGTATCTACCTGATATTGATTGAAACGGAATCGGGAATAAAAAAACTTATTAAAATCGGAATAATTTATTAAAGGAGGACTCCCTTATGAAACATATACGTATTCACTTTATTTTTACATTGATTATAATCATATCCTTCGGTCTTTTCATGTCTTGTACTTCCTACCGCTTGAAAAAGACTTTGAATGAATATGAACTGGAAGAGTTGACATTAATGAAATACTTTTCCTCCAGATCAGAATATATGGGGTATCTAAAAGCTGATCCGGAAAAACGGCAGGAATATCTTGAAGATTTCTGGAAAATGTATGACCCAGATATTGAAACAAAACGAAATGACTTTTATATTGATGTAAAGCGCCGGTTTAAATATGCAGATAAAAAATATAAAGAACAAAAAACCCCCGGACACTTAACTGCAAGAGGAAGGATATATATAATGTTCGGTCCGCCGGATGATGTTATTCCCGGCAGATATTCCCCGCCTATCGAAGAAACCAGGGGAGTAAATAGAGAATACTTTACGGAGACATGGACATATTCATACCCGGAACGCCTTGAATTTCTCTTTGTGGATGAACTTGGTGTCGGTGTCTATTCTCAATATAAAAGCTCCCATGTTTCCAATGACCCGGTTACCTCAAACTTAACTCCTATGCCGGATGTTAAAAAGCCACCATTCAGAATTAGAACCTGGGACGAAGTTCAGAGACTAAAGAAAGAAGGGTACTTTAAATAATTTATTTCGTGATTCGTAATTCATGAACTGTGATTTGAAGAAAAAGCACAATTAAAAATGTTCATATTATTTTTTAAATTCCTATACTTCAATATATATTAGATTGATTTACATAAAAAATCAAATTGGAAGAAGGTTATTAAATTTTTTCCGGATTAATGAATCAGTTTCATTTTCCAGTTGACGTATCACAGATCACGAATTACAGCTATGTTCTATTCGGTTGGGATATTCCAGCGCTTTTTTAATTCATCTGACATCCTGTCCATTGTCCAGGGCGGATCAAAAACAAGATTTATCTCAACCTTCTCAACCCCGGCAATACTTGAAACGCTTTTCTTCGCTTCGCCAATTATTGATTTTGCCATTGGGCAACCGGGATTGGTAAGTGTCATGTCAATATCGATATTGTTGTTATCTATCTTTATCTCGTAAATTAGTCCCAAACTATATATATCCACTCCAATATGCGGATCAAATACTTGTTTTAAACTTTCTACTACCTGTTCTTTTGTGATCATCTTTTTTCTCCTTTGTAAAATCAGAATTGAAATTTAAATGGTCTGAATAGATATTTACCTTCAACCGGTTCGCCATCTTTAAGGGCAGGTTTGAATTTGGCTTTTTGAACCTCTTGAATAACCGCCTTATCTAAAATATCTCCAGCTGATTCCTTGATCTCATACTCAATTACATTCCCCTGTTTATCTACAGTAACCTCAATTACCACAGTGCCTTCCAGACCACGCTCTCGAGCGCGGCGTGGATATTCCGGAGTAACCTTAGATATCAATTCAGGTCCTTTTGTCTCTCCTTTCGGCTTTGGCTGCGGTTGCGGTTGCGGCTGCGGTTGCGGCTGGGGCTGCGGCTGCGGCTGGGGCTGCGGTTGCGGTTGTGGCTGGGGGTAAGGTTCAGGCTCAGGCTCCGGTTCAGGTTGTGGCTGCGGCTGTGGCTGCGGCTGCGGCTGCGGCTGCGGCTTTGGTGGCTCAGGTTTTGGTATGTTGGATGCGCTGGATAATTTCTCATTTAACATATCGAATTCAACCGAAGCCTTGCTTATTTGGTCAACCAAGGATTCAAGCTCTTCAATCGTAGTGGCATCCTTTATCTTATTTGTTAAAGTAAGTGATTTTTCTTTAAGTTTTTTTAGTTCTGCTGCCGTCTTCTTATTCTTGGATAGATAAGTTTTATAAACCTCTTCCGAAGTAGATATCTTAATCTCTAAATCCTTATTTTTAGCAAGAATCTCCTGGGCTCTATTTAAATCTTTACTTTTAAAGGTTACCTCAGAATCTAATTTGGTAATTTCTGTGTCAATTTGCTTTAATTTCTCCATGTCTCCGGAATTCTTTTCAAGTTCATCTTTCAATGATGTCAACTTTAAACTCAAATCATTCGTTGTCTTTTCGAAAAACTTCAATTCGGAACTGGTGTTTAATGTCTTTATTTTTGATTCGGAGATATCTATTTTTAATTTCAGCTCTCCATAATATTTAGCGCTATTATCTTTTGATGCAGGTATTACTAAAATTATTAAACCGATAATCAACAGGGCTAGCTCAATAAAAAGGATATTTTTTTGCGAGCCGGAAATTTTCATTGTTTCCTCCAAAAATAATTACAGGCAAAATCCGCCTTTTATTATTATTCTAAATTATATCATAAAAGAAAATAAATGTCAAATTATTTTATTTATATAAATGAGAAGAAAAAATCTCCAACATGATTATTCTGAACTGAAGAAATTCTTTATTAGCTCTCGATTTTCATTGGAAATTTCAGTGAATTGGATGCCTAAATTGAATTTCTCTCCGGTTTCCTGCTTTGTACAGCGGACAATCCTACCTTTAACCTTGATTATTGTATCGTGAAGAGCTACCTCCATATCCATAAAAGTGCCATCGGGAAAATCCCGGAAAAACTCAAGAAGAATACCATTTTCACTGATATCAAGAGTCCGGGCTGCACCTTCATAATCAGGATTCATCTCACTGTCATAATGTGTAAATGTAACCAGATTTAAAGACTCAATTCGCTTAAACTTACGATCTTTTATTTCACCCATCGATTTACCTCTATATTTATTATTATAACAAAAATTCTTTTCTTTGTCAAGAAAAAAGTTTGCAGGGAACCAAGCCCTTTTTATTGGACCACTTTTAACCGGTAAATCCTAATAATACATGTATTATATTGACTTTCAAGTAAGTTTAATTCAAACTATAATTAAAATAATAAGGTTAGCACCCACTAACTTGCGTTTCTAATAATACCCTACATAACGAAAATTAACATCGTTTTTCGAAAAGACAGGGACGGTTCTTTCATTTATTTTTTTCGGAAAACACGCGAAACTTTTTTTTAACTCGTCTTAGAAGCCAACCCTCCACTCTCCACCCTCCACCTTCCACCCTCCACTCTCCACTCTCCACTCTCCACTAAAATAGACTTTCTTCTTGACAACTATAATTCTTTGATGTATAATGTTTGATAATATATTTGGAGGTGTAAATATGGAAATAAAAAGATATATTAATCAGCAATCCATCCGTTTCTTTGAGGAAGAAGACTCTAAGAAGAAGATACTTGAATCAATGATACAAATGATGACGGCTTCAGAAAAGATTGCCAATGAAGATGAATTCAAAGATGCAATATTCGAAAGAGAAAAGATATTAAGCACCGGGATCGGGTTCGGTATCGCTATCCCCCATGCGAAACTATCTACCATTTCAGAATTTATTATCGGAATCGGGATTTCAAAGAAAGGTATTGAATATGGCTCCCTTGATGAAAAGAAGGTTAATATAATCGTTATGATTGCCGGACCAACAGGAAGACAGAAAGATTATCTTTCTCTTTTATCACATGTCCTTTTAATTTTAAAAAATCCCGATGTTCGTCAGGACATTCTAAAGTGTAAAAGAACCGAAGAAATTTATGAGATATTTATAAAATATTAAGTTAAGGTTTATTTAATTGAACATTCTAATTCTTCTTGGTCTGACATTTATATTCAGTTTTCTCGGGGGTTTAGGAGCAAATCGTTTAAAAGCTCCGAAAATCCTCGGGTATGTTGTAATAGGTCTCATTCTCGGTCCGTCCTTTTTAAACTGGTACAATACAGATGTCTCTGCAAATCTTAACCTGGTAACAAATATCACTCTTGGTTTCATAGGTCTCTCAATAGGCGGCGAATTAAAATGGGATATTATTAAGAGATTAGGAAAAGGAATTATCTGGATTACAATCTTTGAGTCATTTGGAGCATTCCTTCTCGTTCTGTTAGGTTCCTATATTATCTCACGGAACCTGCCTCTTTCAATTATATTAGGATCTCTTGCATCCGCAACAGCACCCGCAGGAACTGTTGAAGTTCTGAAAGAGTATAAAGCAAAAGGCCCCTTAACATCCGCATTATATGCTGTCGTAGGATTTGATGACGCAGTCGCTCTCTTAATTTTCGGGTTCTCTCTTCCTGTCGCAACAGTCTTAATCAGGCATACAATCGGAAGAGATGTTTGGATTGCATTGTTAATGCCGTTTAAAGAGATTTTCCTTTCAATTGTAATAGGAATCGCTTTTGGATTCTTGATAGCTAAGATTTTAAAGTTAATTAAATATGAAACAGACATGCTTATTATAACAATTTCTGCAATCTTTATCAGCTGCGGATTAGCTCAAATGTTTGACCTTTCTTATATTCTCGTCAATATGGTTATGGGAATTACCATTACAAATTTGGAAAAATTCAATTCTAACCGGCTATTCCTCTCAACTCAGAATTTTACACCGCCAATCTATATCTTGTTCTTTATTTTAGTAGGAACAAGATTGGATATCTCACTGCTTCCTCAAATGGGTATTATAGGACTGGTTTATATTATCTTAAGATCTGTTGGCAAGTATTTTGGTGTTTTACTTGGGGGAACTGTTACAAAGGTTGAACCTGTTATTAAGAAATATTTGGGTTTTGGACTTATGAGTCAGGCAGGTGTCGCAATAGGCCTGGCAATTTCGGCATATCACCATTTATATGATCTGGGACCGGAAGCAAGGGAATTTGGAATTACTATTATTAACCTGATCACTGCTACTACTTTTGTCGTTTTGATTGTCGGGCCGATCTTTGTTAAATATGCTATTAAGAAAAGCGGAGAAATCCGGGTACAGGAGGAAAAATAATGTATTTTTTAATTATTCAACTTAAAGAAGAAAGGTACATGGAAGATATCCTGCTTGCAATGACTGATGTCGGGATTCAAAACGCCATTATTCAGAATGCAGTGGATATGTCATCAACCATGGCTTTTGATATCCCGATCTTTGCAGGATTTAGGGAAGAATTCGGAAAAAGAAAAACATATTCAAAAGTAATTTGGGCTTTAGTAGAAAATGAAGACGCTCCGGAAAAATTATTAAAGGCATTACAAGATTCTGACGTGAAATTTATTAAAGATGAAATTGGGAAAATGGTACTTTTACCTGTATTGAAAGTAATCGGGCCCGAAGAATAAAATTAAATCATCAAATGCAGAATAAAAAACCCGGCCTTTTCATAATTCTCTTTCTCTTTTTGATGATAATACCTTATGCAGACCCCCTTGATTTAAATTGGGAAAAACCTAAAACGATATCTGTCGAAAATAACGAGATACTTAAAACAGACTTAAGTATAATCTCGGATAAAGAGAAGTTGGCGGTTATCTGGATTCAAGGGAAAATCGGTGATTCTTCAATCTTTCTGTACCTGAACGACAGTAAAAGATCTTTTACAATTCAGCTGACTTCCGGTCATGAAGACCGGGATCCGCGCCTTTTCAAATTTAAGGAAAAATACTATATAATATTTTCACGGAAAATCATTGAAAAGAAAGATGGAAAACCTTCCTATGTAACCCCATCAATCCTTATGTTAATGGAGTCTGAAGACCTGAAATTATGGTCTGAACCAAGAATAATAAGGATCAATAAAAAGGATGTTGATAATATTGAACCTTTTGCATGTGCGAATGATAATAAAATTAAGATATTCTGGTTGGCCGGAAACCAATCGTTTAAATTACTCTCATCTGAAACAGAGAATCTGGATGATTTCTCGAAACCCCTACCTGTCTGGGAAAAAGAAGGACTGATTCATTACCCTTTTATTATTAAAACTGGAAACGGTAAATTTCTATTACTCTTCCAATTTAACCACTCTATTTATTTCTCTCTTTCTGATGAACTTGAAACATGGCAGGATCCTCTTTACCTTATGAAGCACAGTTCTCGCGAATACCGACCCGCATCAATAATTCTCCCCGACAATAGGATACTCTTATTCTATAACTCTTCCGCTTATATCTGGTACACCGAAAACCTCAAACCGGATAATTATGACGACTGGTTCAAACCGGTTCAGTTGAATATAAAACAGGAAAATGAAGTTTTTACTGATTATATGATCCAGGAAATACATCCTGTTCTTACTCTTTATAATAATAAAATATTTCTTGCCTGGGCATCAAAAAGAAATGGTATCTGGAAAATTTACCTGACTGAAGGAAAATATAATTAATTCTTTCGTTATACTTTTTTGAAATTGATGGCCGCAAAACAAATAATGTGATTGATCATTGCAAAGGAACAAAGAGACGGAAGCAATCTCTCCTAGAATGAGATCTAGAACTGATTTATTATATTTACCGTTCACCATTTACTGTTTACCATTAACCATTATAGAGTTGTTTTTTTGTGCCTGGCACCAAATAAAATCGTACCAAGCCGGATCATTGTGCTGCCTTCGTCTATGGCTATTTTATAGGAATCGGACATTCCCATGGAGAGTATCTTTAAATTCAGGTTATCTACTCTTTCGGAATTCAACCTGTCAAATATTAATCGAGTGTTTTTAAAATACGGAATCAGTAATTTCGGATCACTTGTTAACGGACCCATTGTCATTAGCCCTTTCAAACTTACCCCACTCAATAAAGAGATTTTTTGGACAGTTTCAAGAATAACTCTGTAGTCAGGTTCTATGCCGGTTTTGGAAGATTCTTCTCCGATATTAACCTCAAGTAAAATCGGCATTACCTTATTAATTTTCTCAGATCTGGATGATATCTCTTCAGCGCAGCCGAATGAATCAACGGTCTGAATCATATTAAAAATCTTTAATGCTTTATTAATCTTATTCTTCTGTAAATGCCCGATCATATGCCATTGAACTCGGCCTGAATATTCACCCAGCTCTTCAAATGTATCTTCCGCTTCCTGAACATAATTATGTCCGATTATTGTTATCCCGGCATCTATCAACTCCTTTATCTCATCAGGAGTCCGTGTCTTAACAGCCCCGATAATCTCAACATATTCCGGAACTTCTCTTCGGATTCTTTCTAAGTTTTCTTTAATCATTAGTTTCCCCGGACACTGTCATTTCATTTCAATTAAATTATTTGAGAGGTCTTTAATGAAATATTTTTCTTTGCCATCTCGAGTAAATGTAATTAATTCTACCCCATTCCTTCTTAATAATTCCAGGTATTCTTCAAGATTATCGGTTTGAATGCAGATGTGGGGGATGTTCGGGATTGAGTTTATAAAATCAGGCACAATAAATATTTCAATCACAATATTTCCTCTTTCTAAGATTAAAACAGGGATTTCACTTTTATGCCCGAATAAGAATTCCGATAAATCTCTCTGCAGGATAAACTCATATTTTAATTCGAATTCAAGTAAATTAATATAAAATTTTTCCGCATCAATTCTGTCGCGGTTGACTATACCGATATGATTTATTTTCATTTTTTAAGCAAATGCATTTGAGAAATAAACTGCTCCGGCAATTGCATTAATGATTGTTGCAATGAACGATATGCCTGATAAAATCAGACCAATAACCGAAAACACTTTTTTATTTTCCGATTTCAAACCTAAGATTCCGAAGATGATCCCGGCAAGCGCAACAGGAAAACCAATAAGCGGGAAACACCATGCAATTATTCCTACAAGTCCAAGAATAAAAGCAGTTATCGCTTTTGTATCATCAGGGCTATTTCCGGGATTGTTTTTAGGACTCTGGTTTGATGAAGAGATTTGTGGAGTTTGTGAATCTCCTGAATTAAAATCCATCTGTGATCCTTTTATCTGATCTCAATTATATCAATCTTGAGTTTTCGTGCTGCTTCCTGAATTCTTGTATCAATATTGTACGCATCTTTATAATAGATTGCCCTGATCCCTGAATTGGCAATGAGTTTAAAACAGTTCCAGCACGGATATGTATTAACATAAATCTCTGCTCCGTTAATTGCAACGCCATGCTTTGCGGCCTGAACGATCGCATTCTGCTCTGCATGAATAGTTCTGACACAGTGCCCGCCGACAAGGTCATGCCCGACATCATCACAGTGTTCTAATCCTGCGATTGAACCGTTATACCCGGTCGCTAAGATATTTTTATCCTTAACAATAACAGCACCGACCTTCTTCCTGTCACAGGTTGATCGTTCACTTACGAGTTCCGCAATATCCATGAAATATTTATGCCAGTCTTTTCTCATTTATCTCCTCTCTCTATCACTGTCAATATTACTTTATTTCTATACAACCTTCCACCGGGCAGATCGCTGCACATAATCCGCAGCCGGGACATTTATCCTCATCCACGACAGGATACCTGTTCTCATCAAGGGTGATTGCCTGGTGCGCTCCGTCACTGCATGCGATGTAACATAAGTCGCATTTAATGCAAAGGTCCTTGTTTATCTTTGAATTTGGCTCGGTCTCCTGGTTGAGTTCGTCATGAGTGCCAAGTAACGGGAGCGATTTACCTTTTATCTCTGATATGGAAACGAAACCTTTCTCATCTAAATAATTTTCAAGCCCGCTCAGAATATCCCAGAGTATCCTGAATCCGTAATGCATAATTGCTGTTCCTATCTGAATATTCCCTGCGCCTACAAGGAAAAATTCAATTGCATCATGCCAGTTGGAACATCCGCCGACAGCGGATATTCCGATATCTACATTCTTTGCTATCTCCGAAACGCATCTAAGTGAAACCGGCTTAATTGCAGGTCCTGTTATTCCAGCATATGACCCCTTCCCGTTCACGCTCGGTAACGGGGAAAATGTATTTATATCAATCCCTATCAAACCTTTTACCGAGTTAATTGCGCAGACACCGTCACAACCCGCACGCTTAACTGCATTGGCAATCTCAACTATATCCGTTACCTGCGGTGTCAGTTTAATTACAACCGGAGTTTTATCCGCCGCTTCCTTTACCCATCTCGCAACTGTTTCAGTCGCTTTGGCAGATTGACCGAGCATCTTCCCGGGTTCATCGCCCAAGGTTCCCTGTGGACATGAAAATGAACACTCTATCATATCGGCTCCTGCCTTCTTCAAACGGTGTACCAATTCCTGCCAGTGCTCCTTCTTCTCCCCCATTATTCTCGGCATTAATAATCTGTCAGGATATTCCTTCTTTAATCTCTTAACCATCTCTTCCACTTCATCTATATGATGCTCAGAGATTAAATCTATATTTGCAAGTGCCATGGAACGCTTCCCATCCATA
>JAQVHJ010000373.1 GCA_028696285.1 bacterium | reverse complement strand
TCTGTAAATACTGAATTTGTTCCTGTTGAGAGCGAACACAGCGCAATGAGTGCGTGTGTAGGATCTGCAGCCGCCGGAGCAAGAGCGATGACTGCAACTTCCGCAAACGGTTTGGCGTTGATGTGGGAGATTCTTTATATTGCCGCATCGAGCCGGCTCCCGATTGTCCTGGAGCTCGTGAACCGCGCGCTTTCAGGACCGATTAATATACATTGCGACCATTCGGATTCTATGGGCGCGAGAGATACTGGGTGGATTCAGCTCTACAGCGAAAACAATCAGGAAGTTTATGAAAATACGTTCATGGCTTTAAGAATAGCAGAGCATCAGGATGTTCTTTTACCTGTAATGGTATGTCAGGACGGGTTTATTACATCACATAACGTTGAAGACGTTTATCCCCTCGAAGACAGTGTGGTAAAGAAATTTATTGGAAAGAAAACACCGCACTTTCCTCTCCTTGATCTGAAAAAACCGGTAACATACGGCCCGCTTGATCTCCAGGATTATTATTATGAACACAAGAGACAGCAGGTATTTGCTATGGAGAATGCAAAGAAGGTTATTCTTGAAGTCGGGGAAGAGTTCGGAAAAATTACAGGAAAGAAATATGGATTTTATGAAGAGTATGGAACTTCAGGCGCAGACGTTGTAATTCTTGCATTGAACTCTGTCTGCGGAACCGTGAAACATTTAATAGATGAATATAAGAAGCAGGGAAAGAAAGTTGGACTGATTAAATTAAGAGTATTCAGACCTTTCCCAGCAGAAGAGCTGGCGAAGCTTCTTACTAAGTTTAAAGCTGTTGCGGTTCTTGACAGATCAATCTCATTCGGAGCATATCCCCCGGTCTTTGCAGAAGTTAAAGCTGCGCTGCAGGGTGTGGAGAAAGCGCCGAAACTGGTAAGTTTTGTCCACGGCTTGGGCGGAAGAGATACTACTCTTGAGCAGATAGATACGGTATATAAAAGATTATTTAAAATTTTAGAGACCGGAAAAGTTGGGAAAGATCTTAACTTTGTCGGTGTTCGCGACTAACTCAATTTTCCCAGGAGGAATATAATATGGCTAATTTAAAAGAGATTGCGAAGAAAGTTCCTGAGCGGTTAACCGGCGGACATCGATTATGTCCCGGCTGCGGCGCAGCTATTGTTGCTCGGCAAATTTTAATGGGGACAGAAGACCCGGTTATAATTGCAAACGCAACGGGATGCTTGGAAGTCGCAACAACAATTTATCCTTATTCAGCTTGGAAAACACCCTGGATTCATAATGCATTTGAGAATGCTGCCGCAACAATTTCCGGTGTGGAAGCAGCCTATAATTCATTTATAAGACAGGGAAAAATTCCTAAAGACAAGAAGATTAAATTCCTTGCATTCGGCGGTGACGGCGGTACATATGATATCGGACTGCAGTCTTTATCCGGAGCATTGGAAAGAGGACATAACTTTGTTTATGTATGCTATGATAATGAAGGTTATATGAATACTGGTATTCAGAGATCTTCTGCAACTCCGAAAGGTGCACATACTACAACATCTCCGTGCGGAGAAGAGTCTTTTGGAAAGAAACAGCCGAGAAAAGACCTCGCAATGATTGTTGCTGCGCACGGAGTTCCTTATGTCGCCCAGGCAGCAGTAGGAAATTATCATGACTTGATCGGGAAAGCAAAAAAAGCATTTGAGGCAGAAGGCCCGGCATTTATCAATGTGTTTGCCCCCTGTCAAAGAGGGTGGAGACATTCACCGGATTCTACCTTGGAGATGGGAAAATTGGCCGTTGAAACTTGTTTCTGGCCGTTATTTGAAGTAATTGACGGGAAGATTTGGAAGGTAACATATAAACCAAAAGAAAAATTGCCCATTGAAGAATTTTTAAAGTTACAGGGAAGATTTAAACATCTTAAAGATGAAAAGAATAAGCATGTAATTGCTGAGATTCAGAAAGATATTGACGAGAAATGGGAGTTCCTTTTGAATCTTGAAAAATCAACAAATCCCGAGAATAAATAAACGGGTTATAAAAAATGAAACTTTCAGTTATCGGTGAAAAGATAGAAAATATTAACGAAACCCTGGAGGATTTCCTTCGAAACTCAAATTCAACAGCTGCGATCCTCTGTGAAATGTCAGGAGAGATTTTAACGTCCCAGGGAGACTATACCGGTTTGGATACAACAACCATTGCTTCGTTGGCTGCGGGAAGTTTTGCAACAACAAAAGGTATTGCGAACCTCTTAGGCGAACGCGAATTCTCTCTTCTGTTTCATCAGGGGAAAGCTACGAATATTTTCATATCGAACATCGAATCATATGCAATCTTAATTATTGTTTTTAGTAATGATGCAGTATTGGGTGTTGTGAAACAGACTTCCTATGATTCCAGAAAAAAACTTGTGGAAGTTTTCCAGGCTATCGAACGCCAGTCGAAGGGGAAGAAGCCGGAAAAACCCATCATTGTAAAAGAAGAAAAACCTCAAGAAAAGAAGAAAGACAAAACGTTTGATTTTGATTCTTTAACCATTGACGATATTGATGATTTGTTTTAGTTTTAGGAGAAAGGACAGATATGGCACTAATAAATTATTCTGCCCGTGAAATAAACTGTAAAATAGTTTATTACGGTCCCGGTCTTTGTGGTAAGACAACTAATCTTCAGTATATCTACCAGAAGATTTCACCCCAGGTTAAAGGGAAGATGATATCGCTGGCGACAGAAACTGACAGAACGCTGTTTTTTGATTTCTTACCACTGGATCTCGGAAAAATCAAAGGATTTACTACGCGTTTCCAGCTATACACTGTTCCCGGACAGGTATTTTACAATGCCAGTAGACGGTTGATTTTAAAAGGTGTTGACGGTGTGGTTTTTGTTGCAGATTCTCAAGTGGAAAGGTTTGAAGAAAATAAAGAGAGCCTGAGAAACCTCGCGGAGAACCTTGCAGCCCAGGGATATGATATTCGGACAATTCCATTGGTTTTTCAGTGGAACAAAAGAGACCTTCCGAATTTAACGCCGGTTGAAGATTTGAACAAAACACTGAATTTTAGGAATGTTCCCCATTTCGAAGCGATTGCTCCGGAAGGCG
>JAQVHJ010000018.1 GCA_028696285.1 bacterium | reverse complement strand
CGGTGCGAAAAGGATTGACAGGGTTAAGGAGAGCATAAAGTCAGGGAATATATTCTGCTTGATTTGGGGTTTAGTAATGTTTATTATACTTTCCTTATTTGCAGAACATGTCGCGAGGTTATTCTCTAAGAATCCCGATGTTATTAAGGTAATTGTAATGTTTCTACGGATTGTTCCCATTGCTTACGGGTTCCAGAGTATCCTGACTATCTCCACTGCTGCATTGAACGTGTTAAATAGGGCTGTTGTTTCTTCTTTTATAATCTTGGGGCAAATGCTGATATTCTATATTCCCCTTGCCTTGTTAGGCTCACATCTTTTTCATCTACCCGGTGTGTTCTATGCATTAACAGCAGTATATTTCATTGGCGGCCTATTTTCCTGGTTTTATCTGAATATTCATTTAAAACATAACTTTAATTTTCAGGAAACTCAGAATTAACAGAGATTATTATTGCAGTTACAATACTCCTGTAATTCAATATTGCTTCCGGCTCCTTTGTATTAGAGTTTCTGCTAAATGTTGCCAATTCTTATTACTTTCTTGCAAGTGAAGTGTGATAAACTTTATTATTCCTGTTCAAATCTAAGAACGCGCTAAATCTTTTTTAATGTATTAAATATATATTTGTAAATGTTAAATTGTTATTTAATATAATTAAATAGGAAAAGCGTACTTTTTACTTTACATTCACATGAATTTATGATATAATTGAAATTTAATTTTCCTGAATTCGTAGGTTAATGAGAATAACCTAAGTAAAAAAGAGTAGGTCTATGAAAAAGAGAATCTTAGTTTTCACGGTGTTTTTTCTAATTCTGCCCCTGTTAATTGCACATTCCCAGAATTACGAAGGTAAGTATATCGACGAGGTGAAGTTCGAAGGACTGGAGAACAGCCGAATTGATGAGACGGAAATATCAACAATTCTCCGAACAGAACGGGGATTATATTTAAGTATGCGTGATGTAAACGATGATTTGAAAGATCTTTTTGAAACAAAATATTTTAATGATATAAAGATTGATATTCAACCGAGCGGAGAAAATGTAAAAGTCACTTTCAAGTTTGAGGTCCGGCCCTTGATATCCGAGTTAAGTATACTTGGGAATCAGAAGATCGGTGAGCGCAGGATAAAGAGGAAGATTGAATATCGTGACAGGGATGTTAAGAAGGATAAGTTTTACTATGATGAGTATGTAGCCATAGAAATCATGAATAAGATCAAGGAAATATACCAGGAGAAGGGGTATTCCAATATTAGCGCGACACACAAGGTATTTGAGAAGGAAGACGGGGTTAAGTTGGAGATATATATTAATGAAGGGAACAAGGTCTTCATAAAAGAGATTAAATTTGACGGGAACAATTCATTTAAAGAAGCCAAGCTGAAGAAAATAATGACAACAAAGAAGCGTCAGCTTGCGGGTATCTGGAAGAAGGGTATATTAGATGATACGGAGTTTAAGGCGGATTTGGGCTTGATCCGAGATTTCTATTATAATGAAGGATTTATATTTGCCACAGTTGAAGACGGGGGAGTTGAACTTGACACGAATGGCCGCAGAATTTTTGTTATAGTGAAGATCAACGAAGGGGATCAGTATCGTTTCGGGAAACTGGAAGTGAATGTAGAAGAGCCAGCCAAGGACGGCCAGGTATATGAATTGAATGAAATTATCAAGACATTCACAGTAAAGACAGGAGATAAATTTTCATCAGCAAAATTAGATGAGACAATAGGTTCAATAAAGGATCTGTATGGAAAGAAGGGATATTTAAATGTATCGGTTTTTCCCAAGATTGAATATGACACAGAGAATAAAGTGGGTAATATTTCATTCCAGATCAAGGAAGGGTCAGTATCATATGTAGGTAAGATCATTGTTAAGGGAAATGAAAAGACAAAGGACTATGTAATAGAACGAGAATTGACCATAAAAGAAGGTGATCCGTTCAACAGTGATTTAATTCAGGAGTCCCAGCGTAAGGTTTATAATTTAAATTACTTCAAAGCGGTATTTCCCAATCCCATTGAGACAAAGATGTCGGATGTTCTTGATCTTGAATGGCGTGTTCAGGAGAAGGAGACGGGCCGGTTCCAGATAGGAGGGGCGTATTCAAGCGAGGAAGGCCTTATCGGGTCTTTGGAACTTGGAGAAGGAAACCTCTTGGGACGTGGGTATCTTTTGAATTTTAAATATGAACACAGTTCCCGGCGCGACGACTATTCCATTTCATTCACAGACCCGTGGTTTTTGAATCCGTGGGTACTGAAGAAGCAGTTATTAGTCGGGATTGACCTTTATAATTTGACCTATGACCGGTATGAATTGTATTATGAAGAGATCAAAACCGGTGTTTCACTCAGGTTCGGGCATAACATAGGAAAGCATTATAAGTTATTTCTGAAGTTCCGCCACGAAGAGGTAAAGATCAATGTTGAAGATGAGGATATCGGCAGAGCTCCTTCCGATGTTTTATTGAGTGTAGGTTTGCACATGACCAACTCAATCTTCTTCCAGGTTTCAAGAGACACGAGAGATTACTATTACAATCCTACAAGCGGTTCAAGATATGCAATATCCGCAGAAATAGCCGGAGATTTTATCAGGTATAAAGGAGCATATTCCGGGTTTGGCGGTGACGAGAATTTCGGGAGATATATTTTTGAAAGCAGCTGGTATTTCCCGACTTTCTGGAAATTCATATTTGACATAAAGCTTCAAGCTGGAATTGTAAAAGGTTATGCAAATACACCGGTTCCCCCAATCTATGAAAGATTCTTTGTCGGAGGCGATTATGATGTAAGGGGTTATGAAGACAGGAGCATCGGTATTACCCAGCTTTCATACGGAAGAGACAACTGGGAATGGGGCAAGGGCACGTGGAATAATGACGGGGAGATAATAACCAGGGAATATATAATAAATCCGTATACAGGAATTTATATAGATCCATATTCAGGAATAATAATTGATCCGGCAACAGGTTTAGATAAAGTTATTAATGAAAGCCTGCTTTATGGAGTTACAACATACCCGATAGGCGGAGACAGAATGCTTTATCTCGGACTTGAATATAAATTCCCCGTATATGACAGGTTATGGGGAGCGTTATTCTTTGATGCGGGAAATACCTGGTCAAGGATTTATTTCGATATGGATGGCGACGGGAAATTAGATGAGGTATACGCAGAACCGATGTCAATCAATAATTTTGACCTGTACACGAGTTATGGATTAGGTTTCATGATTGACGTTCCGTTCTTTGGTGTTTTACATATAGATTATGCCTGGGGCCAGAATCATCCTACTCCTTCAGAAGAAGGGAAGTCGTGGGATGACGGAAGACTGCATTTCAGGATAGGAACAGAATTTTAATTTAATGGAGGAAAAAATGAGAAGAAATTTAGCATTTATTCTCGGTATTGTTTTCTTTATTGCAGTTGTCAGCATTAATTCTGCATTTGCAGAAGTGAAGGGGGCGATTGTGGATGTTAATGAAGTAGTGGAAAACTATCAGGAATTCAAGGATGGTTTGGAAAAATTAAAGACTGATTTTATAGAGAAGCAGACGGATCTTGATAATAAAATGAAGGCACTTGCTGAGAAGGAAGCAAACCTGAAGAAGACTGCAAGTGTAATGGATGATGCAAAAAAGCAGCAGGTAATGCAGGAATTGGAAGCTGAGTTCCAAAAACTTCAGAGTCTTTTTAATGAATATCAGACAGACCTTTCCGAGAAAGAAAAGCAGCTGTTTGAGAAGCTTGAACAGAAAGTCTTATTTGTTGTAGAAGACATTGCAAAGGATAAGAAGTATACAATAGTTTTGAAGAAACAGGCGACACTGTACTATGACAAAAATTTGGATATTACCAAGCAAGTTCAAGACCGTCTGTATAAATAATTCTTCTATTCTATATGAAGCGAAAAATTTTTAAAATATCCTATTTAGCGGAGATATTATCCGGTGAACTGAAGGGTGACCCTGAAATTGAAGTATCGAACATATCCGATATAAGGGAAGCTTCAGAAAATTCATTAAGTTTCATTTCAAATCCAAAATATGAAAAATTTCTTAAAGAGTCCCATGCCGGGGTCATAGTTTTAAAAGCCGGTTCTCCGGTAATTCCGGGGAAGAACCTGATTTTTGTAGAAGATCCATACAAATCAGTGGGGATATTATTGAATCTTTTTAATGATCGTGAAATCTCCTTTTCCGGAATAAGCGACAGGAGTTTTGTTTCCGGTTCTGCTTATGTAGAGGATGGTGTTAAAATTGGACCCATGGCCTTTATCGGGAATAATTCCAGGATAGGAAAGAATACCGTAATATTTCCCGGGGTTTCCATTGGAGATGGTTCAATTATAGGAAGTGATTGTATAATCTATTCAAACGTTTCTATTTACGATCATATTGAAATAGGAAATCGGGTAATCATTCATTCGGGAACAGTGATTGGGAGTGACGGTTTTGGATTTGTTACTGATCAGGGAGTTAATCTCAAGATCCCCCAGATTGGCAATGTAATAATTGAGGATGATGTAGAGATTGGAGCTAATGTGACGATAGACCGTGCAACCTTTGGAGCAACCAGGATAAAGAAAGGTGTCAAGATAGACAACCTGGTTCAGATAGCGCATAATGTTGAAGTGGGAGAGAATTCGTTATTAGTTGCTCAGGCGGGGATTGCCGGGAGTTCAAAGATTGGAAGTAATGTAACGATTGCTGCAAAGGCAGGAATTTCAGGGCATATTGAGATTGGCAATAATGCCAAGGTCGGAGCAAAATCGGGAGTAATGAAAAGTATTCCCGAAGGTGTAATTGTTTCCGGTTTCCCTGCAAGGCCCTTAAATGAGGAGCTAAGAGTAAAAGCATCTCTCAGGAATCTTCCTGCAGTATTTGAGAAATTAAATGAAATAGAGAAAAGGTTATCTCAGTTGGAAGAAAAGGAGGAGTGAATCATGAAATTAGATGTGACAAAGATAATGGAGGTTTTACCTCACCGCTATCCGTTCTTACTTGTTGACAGAGTTTTAGAGATAGAAGAAGGGAAGAAGATAGTAGCAATTAAAAATGTAACTTTCAATGAAGAATTCTTTCAGGGGCATTTTCCGGGTCATCCGGTTATGCCGGGAGTATTGATTGTGGAAGGTATGGCCCAGGCCGGAGCAATATTCCTTTTGGAGATGGTCGGAGTACCGGATAATAAAGTTGTTTATTTTGCCGGGATAGATAAAGTAAAATTCCGAAAGCCGGTAATTCCCGGAGACACACTCAGGTATGAAGTTGAGATTCTTAGTCTCAGGCTGGAGACGAGCCGGCCTTCATGTAAGATTTACGGGAAAGCATTTGTTGAGGATAAACTTGTTTCTGAAGCAGAAATGATGGCAATGCTGGTTGATAAATAAAATTTGAAAACATGGAGTAAAACTCTATGAGCGTTAAAATTCATCCGACTGCAATTATAAATAAAGCAGAGCTTGGTGTTGACTGCGAGATTGGTCCGTTCACAATTCTTGGAGATAATGTAAAGGTCGGGGATCGGACAAAATTAACTGCGAATCTTTTTATTGACGGAAATACTGAGATTGGAAGCGACTGCATATTTTTCCCTTATTCATCTATCGGTACTCTCCCGCAGGACCTGAAATATACGCCCTGTACAAGTTATGTAAAGATCGGGAACAAGAATACTTTCCGGGAATTTATCACTATCAACCGTGCAACAGAACCTGAAACCGTAACGTCTATTGGTGATAATAACCTGTTCATGGCATATTCACATGTGGCTCATAACTGTAAAGTCGGTGATTTTAATGTGTTTGCTAATGTTGCGACACTTGCCGGGCATGTTGGAATAGGGAATCATGTCATCCTTGGAGGTTTAGTTGGAGTGCATCAGTTCTGTCAGATAGGAGATTATGCCATAATCGGCGGAGCTACTGCAATCAGGAAAGATGTTGTTCCTTACGGTACAGTTCAGGGGGAACCGGCAAGAGTAAGAAGTTTAAACCTAATCGGTTTAAAGAGGAATAATTTTTCTCCGGAAAAGATTGAAGAGTTCAAAGATATTTATAAGGTCCTTTTCTTTTCAGAACTGAATACGCAACAGGCATTGGAGAAGTTGGAAGGTGAGTTTCAGCAGACTGAAGAACTGAAAGTGATTATTCAATTTGTAAAAAGCAGTGAGAGGGGAATTGTAAAATGAAAAAGATAAAGATATCTGAACCGCAGCTGGATATAAAGGAAAAAAAGATTCTTTCAAAAATTCTCGATTCAAAGATTATTGCGAGCGGCTCGTATGTTTCTGATTTTGAAAATGCATTTGCAAAATTTAACACCAGCAAGTATGCTATCGCTACGACATCGGGAACGACTGCGCTGCATGCGGCATTACTCTCCTTAGGAATAGGCTCCGGTGATCTGGTCGTTACTACCCCTTTCAGTTTCATTGCAACTTCAAACAGTGTTTTATATGTAGGAGCCAAGCCGGTTTTTATCGATATTAACGAAGATTCGTTTAATATTGATTTAGATAAATTTGAAGAATACATTCAGAAGAAAAAATCCGCTGTCAAGGCGGTTATAATAGTTCATTTATACGGGAATCCTGTTGATATGTTCAGAGTTAACAAGATCTGCAGGAAGTACGGAATTAAAGTCATTGAAGATTGCGCCCAGTCTCATGGTGCATCTGTTAAAGGGAAATTAACCGGGTCATTTGGAATAACCGGTTGTTTCTCTTTCTATGCGACAAAGAACATGACGACAGGCGAAGGCGGAATGGTCGTGACAGATGATAAAAAGCTCAATGATTCATTGAGGAAGATTATTAATCATGGCCGGAAAAGCAGGTTTGAACATGATACTCTCGGGTATAATTTCAGGATGACAAACCTCCAGGCCGGTATTGGCCTGGTACAGTTAGATAAACTTGAAAAGATGACAGAGCTCCGAATTAAAAATGCAGAGTACCTTTCAGCGAAGCTGAAAAAAATCAGCTGGATACAGGTTCCCTGCCCAACGAACAAGGATTCGAAGCATGTTTATCATCAGTACACAATTCGTGTTCCTGAAAAGGTTCGTGACAGGTTAGTGGAATTTCTCATCAAGAATAACATTGACGCGTCAATGATTTACCCGTTAACAATTCCGGAACAACCATTATATAAAAAACTGGGATATTCAACGAAGGATTTAAGTGTAAGCATGAAAGTTTCAAGGCAAGTAGTGTCTCTCCCCATTCATCCCGGTTTAAAAAAGAGTGACTTGGATTTTATCGTTAAAATCTTAGGTGAGTTCAATGTCTAAATCAAGCAAACTTTCAGTCGGAGTGATTGGAGTCGGGCATCTTGGCTTTCACCATGCGCGTCTCCTTTCAACAATGAATTCGATTCAGTTTACGGGAATATTTGATTCAGATACTGAGCGGGTAAAATCTGTTTCGGAAGAGTTAAAGATTCCCGGATATGAATCCCTGGATGAGTTAATCAAAGATTCTGATGCGCTGAGTATTGTTGTTCCGACAGTAAATCATTTTGAAATAGCCCAAATCTGCCTTAAGCAGGGGAAGGATATTTTCATTGAGAAGCCAATAACAAAGAATGTTGCAGAAGCTGATCTTCTGATTGAATTATCAAAGAAGTTGGGAAATATAATTCAGGTAGGTCATATTGAACGGTTCAACTCGGGCATGCTCGAACTTGAAAAGCATATAACAGCTCCGTTGTTTATTGAATCGCATCGTCTTGCTCCGTTCACCCCGAGAATTAAAGATGTCGGGGTAGTTCTTGATCTAATGATACACGATATTGATATCGCGTTTCAGCTGGTACATTCCCCGATTGAAGAGATTGACGCAGCGGGGATACCGATACTGACACCGCATGAAGACATTGCAAATGCAAGAGTCCGATTCAAGTCGGGATGCATTGCAAATATTACCGTCAGCAGGGTCAGCGATAAAAAAATGAGAAAGATCAGAATCTTCCAGGAAGACGCCTATTTATCTTTGGATTATACAATTCCTGAATTGAAGATATATAAAAAGACAATGGTGAATAATCTTCCCGAAATAATTTTTCAGAATCCTAAGTTAACTGCGGAAGAACCCTTGAAGACAGAACTTGAATCATTCATTGAAACAGTACAGAAAAGATCTATGCCAAAGGTTACCGCGGAAGCAGGAAGGGATGCTTTAGAGATCGCAATTAAAGTGACTGAAATGACCGAGAGTTACCGGAAGGTAATTAAAAGGTAGTGAGTAATTTATGCTTAATCTTTTTAATACACTTTCCCGGGAGAAGCAGAAGTTTAAACCGATTAAAGATAATCAGGTAGGTTTTTATGCCTGCGGATTAACGGTATATGATTATGCCCATATCGGTAATTTAAGAACCTATATTTTTGAAGATGTTTTAAAGAGAGTTCTTCTCTTTAACGGATATAAAGTTAAACACATCATGAATATTACAGATGTAGGCCATCTTTCCGGCGAGAATCTTGGCGATGCTGACCAGGGCGAAGATAAAGTTGAGAAGGCAGCAAGGAAGGCAGGGAAGTCCCCGAAAGAGATAACAGATTTTTATACAGACGCTTTTAAGAAAGATCTAACCGACCTGCATATTTTATTCCCGGATATCTGGTGCCCGGCAACGGAACATGTGAACGATATGATTCAGTTAATTAAGAAGATTGAGGAAAATGGTTATACATATATCTCCGGTGGAAATGTTTATTTCGATACGGCAAAATTCGAAACCTATTCTGAACTTTCAAAGATCAAGCTCGATGAATTAAAACATGGAGCCCGTGTAGAAGTGGATAAGAATAAACGGAATCCTTCCGATTTCGTTTTATGGTTTACAGTCTCAGAGAAATTCAAAGATCATCTCCAGCAGTGGGATTCGCCATGGGGTATGGGCTGGCCGGGTTGGCATATTGAATGTTCCGCCATGTCTTCGAAATACCTCGGTGAGCAATTCGATATTCATACCGGTGGTGAAGACCATATCAATGTTCACCATACAAATGAAATTGCTCAGAGTGAAGCGGCATTCGGGAAGAAACCATGGGTCCGGTTCTGGTTACATGGAGCATTTTTAGTATTGGAAAAAGAAAAGATGTCCAAGTCCCTTGGAAATTTTATTACTCTTACTACTCTAAAAGAAAAGGGTTTTACACCGATGCATTATAGATATTTCTGCTTCACTGCACATTACAGGAAACCCCTTGTCTTTAGTATGGAAGCATTGGAAGGGGCAAAACAATCATTTGAAATCCTTAAATCAAAAATAATTCAGATTAAAATGGATGCGCCTGAGATCCACGCGCCGGTAGTTCCTGAAAATGATTCTTTCTATACAAGTTTTCTCGAAGCGGTAAATGACGACCTGAATATGCCCAGAGCGCTTGCTGTTGTGTATGATTTAATTAAAAATACAGAAATAAAACCTAAGGATAAATTGAACTTGTTATACGTCTTTGACAAAATTTTAGGCTTTAACTTCAGGGAATTTACGGAAGAAGAGGTTGAATTAACAGAGGAATTAAAAGAATTGTTGCAAAAACGGGAAGAAGCAAGAAGGAATAAAGACTTTAAAACAGCTGATGAGTTAAGAGAGATTTTAAAAAAGAAGGGATTTGTAATAGAAGACACTGCTTCAGGTCCGAAGTTAAGAAGGATTTGAAAGTTATTTCTACATTATTTGAGAACCCGGAAAATTGTAGAATTTACCAAACACAGAAATTAATTGATTTTTTCCTAAAAATATGTTAATATATAAAAAGGATAAAAAGGGTTAATTTATGAAACAATATTCCTTGAAGTTTATTTTTCTTATTTTTTTACTCACCCTGGCGATGACTATTACCCAGGCGAAGATCCTGGTCGTTCATGATATCGAAGAAGAAACAGCAGTAAAAATTATTGAAGGACTTAAATCAGAGATAAAGGATGAATTTTTTCTTCTTGCGCTCTCTGCCGGCCCTGAAAAAATTAAGCAGAATAAAACGGATTATGTTATTGCTTTTGGCGGTGATTCCTATAAAGCATGTAAGGATAATCTGAGTGATTCAAAGATTTTCTTTGCAATGATTTCAAATCCACTTAATTTGGGATTGTCAGCAAATACCATAGGGGGGATTACTTTTGAACCGGATCCTGATTTCTTCTTTAATTCACTGAAAAAGATTTTTCCGAAAGCAACAAAGATAGGCGTTGCGTATGTTCCGGATTCTTCCCAAAAGATGATTGATAAGTATATTAGCGCTTCCGGGAAATATAATCTTACAATCGTAACTGAGAAGGTTGAATCTGCAGCAAAGATCCCGATCGCATTGAAAACACTTCCCGATAAGTGTGATTTGATCTGGGGAGGGCCTGATGATTCTGTTTTTACCCAGGCAAACATGCAGATATTTGCTTCCACTTCATTTTCAAAAAAGATCCCTATCGTTTTCAATTCAAAAACAAATGCAGAAAAGGGCGGGACAATTTCAATCGTTTCAGATTATAACAATATCGGAATCTTATTAGGAAAAATGATCAATGAATATAAATTAAATAAGTCAGTTTCAGAAAAGATTAAGTTTCCCCTTAAGACAATTACAGTAATTAATATGAAAATGGTTGGTCAACTCCAGCTTGCGCTTCCTTCAGAAGTCCTACAGCCGGGTCCATCAACTATAATCATATTTAAATAAAAAGGAGATGGATTTATGAAAAATAAGATAATAATTGCTCTCTCGGTTCTATTAATCGCGTTCATGATCTTTGCCGGATGTAAAACAATTGAAGATGCCGTCAAGGAATCAGTTGAAGATTCTGTAAAGGATGCCGTTACTGAAGAAGTCTCAGAATCAGTTTTAAAGAATTTTAAAATTGGTCAAATACCCGTAGGTGCTCCCAATTACGGCCAGCCTGATTTTACTTCAAAACAAGGCCCCCTTTATTTTATTTGGAGAGACAATAACGGCTGGCATATAAGAATAAAATCAAATCAGAATAACCATGTATTTAACGGGAAAATTACAACTACAGAAAAAATCTCTAATTTCAATAAAGTCGGAATTCCGACATTAGCTTCTATTGATAAAGGAAATAAAGAGATTAAATTTACCATACCCTTCAAAGGAAAAAATACCATCGGATTTGACTTCAAAGCCGGTAACGGGGACGTCAGGTTTCAAACACTTTCGATTGACGGAAATCCTATTGTAATGGATAAAATAGTAATATCCCGTGCAATGTGGAGTCCCTTAAAAGTTCCGTTTACCCTTAAGCCGAATGGCGCTCCGAGTTTTTAAATTAGGGGACGATCCTTTCTTTAAAAATTTTTTAAATTGAATTGAGATTAATATAAAATCCAAGCATATTTTGAATTTTTCTAACATACTGTATTTTTATTGTAATTTTTTTTAAGGAAAGGACCGTCCCGGGGTATTTTTACTTGACAAACAGTCAGGGATAAGTTATAATATTAGTTTAGAGTAAAAAAGAGGAAATCTTATGTATTTTTTAAGAAAAATAATTCCATATATAAAGCCGTATAAGAAGTACTTTTTTATTGCGGTTTTATGTATGATTTTCTACTCTATTTTTAATGCTTCCGTCTCTTTTATTCTCAGGGATGTGATTGATGATATTTTCATTAAAGCTGAATCTTTCGGGAAGGATATTCAAATTGAGAAGAAAGATTATGATTTAAAGAGTTATTTTAAGAATATGTTCAGGAAGAATGACGAGACAATCAAACAGGAAGATGAAAAGAAACTTGATTCGAAGGATAATTATATCAGCACGAAGGAAGAAGGTATCAGGTATGCCCGGAAAGCTTTAATATTTTTATCATCGGTTCTGGTTTTCATTTTTCTTTTGAAGGGAGTTCTTTTTTATATCAGGAAGTATTTGAATTTCTTCATAGGTGAGCGTGTCATCCTTGATTTACGTAATCAGCTGTATGAACATCTCCAGAGTTTATCCTTGCAGTTCTTTTCCGAATTTCAGACAGGGACATTAATGTCCCGGATTACCAATGACATTGCGATTATTCAGAATTCTGTTCCCATAATCGGGAATAAACTGATTCAGGAGCCGATAAATGTAGTTGCTTTGATATTTGTTATGTTTTATCTTGATTGGAAGTTAGCTGCAATCTCATTGATAGTCTTCCCGTTAGTAATCTACCCTATTGCGAAGCTTGGCCGTAAGATGAATAAGGCAACATATAAAGCCCAGGTTAAGATGGGTGATTTAAACGCTGTTATTCAGGAGATAATCTCCGGGATACGGATAGTAAAGGCTTTTGGAATGGAGAAGTACGAGGTTGAGAAGTTCAAGGATATTAATCAGGAGTTTTTCAATCAGGTAATGAAGGGGCATCGCGCAGCTTCTCTTCAGATCCCGTTAAATGAATTTATCGGTTCGATTGCTATTGCCCTTACAATCTGGTATGGCGGATGGAATGTTGTTAATGGTGAGTTAACGACGGGAACATTTTTTTCATTCTTATTAGTAGTATTTCAACTTTATAATCCAGTCAGGTCTTTAGGCGAAGCTAATTTAAAATTTCAACAGGCCTCCGCGGCATTAGAAAGGATATATGAGATATTTGACCGTGCTCCGACGATTATTGATTCGGATAATTCTGTTTTAGTTTCCGACTTCGGTAATGAGCTTTCCTTCAAAAACGTTAATTTTAAATATCAGAACCGGGATGATCTTGTTTTGCGTAATATTAATTTGACTGTTAAGAAGGGGAGTATAATTGCGATAGTCGGGAAGAGCGGCGCGGGGAAATCAACCCTCGTTGATTTAATCCCCCGGTTTTTCGATGTATCGGAAGGCGGGATTTTTCTGGATGGATACAATCTCAAGGAGATCAAGACAAAATCACTTAGAAGGTTAATAGGTATAGTTTCCCAAAGTACTATTCTTTTTAATGATACAGTATTTAATAATATTGCTTACGGTACTTTAGACCAGGTTGGTTCCCCTTCGAAAGAGGATAAGAACAGAGTAATAGAAGCTGCGAGGATCGCAAATGCTCATGATTTTATTATGAAGATTCCCGGTGAATATAATGCCATGATTGGAGAGAGGGGAACATTCCTTTCCGGTGGTGAGGCACAAAGGATTGCAATTGCCCGTGCGGTCTTGAAGAATCCCCCGATATTAATTCTTGATGAGGCGACATCTTCACTTGATACGGAGTCAGAACGTATGGTCCAGGATGCTTTAAATAAATTGATCAGGAACCGGACAGTTTTTGCAATTGCACACAGGTTATCTACAATTGTTGGTTCAGACTGTATTCTGGTTTTAAAGGATGGTGAGATCATTGAGAAGGGGAGTCATAATG